>JBJHDE010000155.1:0-9940 GCA_050486385.1 Planctomycetales bacterium
GCGGGAGGCTCAATCGCGGGACGATTCGTCCCGCGAGGTTGTTTCGCCGGGCGGGGTCTTGGGCGTAAGCTGCACGATCGGCGGACCGTCCTCGGTGGGGCGAAGCGACGGCAGTTGCCGAGCCGGGGGACGATCGATCGAGATCTCGTCGAAGTCGGTGCCGTCGAGTTCGCGACGGAGCACCAGGTAGATGGCCGTGGTGCTGGTCCAGAAGAAGCTGGCGGCAAAGCCCCAACTGATGGCCAAGAAGCTGGCCAACCAAAAGCCGGCGACCTGGCTGGCCCAGTACGGTATGGGTTGGTCCACGGATTGCCCATGTGGGGCCACCGACAGTTGCCCCACCTGCAGCATTTCACGAACGCCTTCCGGCAGGCTGGCCAGGGCCAACGACATCATCGGCACGCCCGAGCCCAGTTGGATGATCCACAGCGTGGCCCCCAAGGTGACCATCAGCACGATGCTGACCAGCACCCAGCCCAGGATGCCTTGCAGGGTGGCGACCAATCCGTACATCACCAGATGCATCGGCCGCTGAAAGACATACGCAAACGAGCGGGCGAAGGCATCGAAGGCGTCGGTCCGTTCGACACTGATGGTGGCCCACAGAAAGGGCCAGCCCACCAGCACGCCAATCAGCAGCAGCCCTAGCAGGATTCCCAGGCCCAGGGCGATGGGCCACAGAATCACCCCGCCCAGCAACCCGATGGTCGAGCTGAAGACGAGTCCCACCAGATACAGGGCCCCGACCAGCACGCCGATACCCACGGCCGGCAGCAACGGGGCAATCAGATAGGCCAGCCACTTCCGCTGGGCGTGGCGGCTGGCCTCGATCAACGAGCCTTCTTCTTCCAGCCCCAATTGCACGGCGGCCAGACGCCCCAACAACCCGCCCAGCAGGCTCCACACCAGCAGGGTCCAGGCACAGCCAACTGCCGCCAACAGCCAGGGCGTCTTGACGGCCCAGCCCAGATAGACGGGCATCAGCATCAACAACCACACGGCCGACAAGGGATTGCGATGCACCAGCCAACCGGCGGCCGTATCGGGCACCGGTTCCAGACCCAGCACCAACAACGCTTGGGCATCAAACCACAAATGCTGGGCTTCGGGGTCCAACAGGGCGTAGCCGGCGACGGTCCACCCCAACCAGGTGAGGCCCACGCCCAGGGTGCCCACCAGCAGCTTGCCGCTCTGTTTGGCCAGGCGGAACGAGTCGAGAATCAACAACCAGGGGAACAGCTCCCGCCAGGCCACCAACCGCACCGGTTCGTCGCGTTCGGCCACCAACAGGACTCCTGATCAGGTCACACACCAACCGCGGCGAGGGTTTCGATGGCTCGCGCGGCACGTGGTGCAATGGATTTCATGACGGGCCCGGCCACCACCTCCGGCCAGGGCGAAGCGGGCATTATAGGACCGCTGCCCCCGCTGGCAACGCGGTGGCAGTCGTCGCTCTCGGTCGTACCGCCACGGTCGTCCCAAGGTTCCAAGGCGAACCTCCCTGCACGCCGCGCACGGGGCACCACCGCGCAAGGCCTGAACAATTGTGTGACGTGAAACAATTTTCGTTGGGGATTGCGCCGAAGCCGGGGCGTGGCGAATTCGGCAAGTGCCGCCCCCCCGCCGAACGCTCGCAACTGGCCGCTGAGCGCCATGCTGGGTAAAGTGGTTGGGATGCCGCGCCCGCGTCGACCGCGACTCTGGGCCCGGAGCGAGGTCCCGCCTTGGGGGAGACAGCCCATGAAAATTGCTTACATCGCCGCCGGGGCAGGCGGCATGTATTGTGGCAACTGCTTGCACGACAACACCTTAGCCACCGCGATGCTCCGCGAGGGCCAGGACGTGCTGCTGGTGCCCACCTACACACCCCTCAAGACCGACGAAGAGAATGTCAGCGTCAAACGGGTGTTCTTCGGCGGCCTGAACGTCTATCTGGATCAGAAGTACCCTTGGTTCCGGCGACTCCCTCGCTGGGCGACCGGGTGGCTCAATCGTCCCTGGTTGCTGAACTGGGTCACCCAACTCAGCGTCAGCACCAAGGCCGAGGACCTGGGCGGGCTGGCGGTGTCGATGCTCCGTGGCGAGGAGGGCTTCCAGAAGCGGGAAATCGACGAGCTGGTCGATTGGCTGGCCCGCGAGGTTCAGCCCGACATCGTGCATCTCTCCAATGTGTTGCTCGTGGGCATGGCCCGCACCCTCCGCGAGCGGCTGGGCGTGCCGGTGATCACCACCTTGGGCGGTGAGGATCTGTTCCTGGAACAGCTCAAGGAACCGCACACTTCGCAGGCCCTCAACGAACTTCGCGCCCGGATCGCCGACCTTTCGGGCCTGGTTGCCTTGAATCGTTACTACGCCGACCGCTGTCGGGGGTTGTGGGACATTCCCGAAGACAAGCTGTTTGTTGTGCCGCATGGTCTCTCGTTCGCGGGGCACGGCACCCGGGGCCAGCGAGGCGAGAGCGATCCGTTCACGCTGGGCTATTTCGGCCGCATCGTCCCCGAAAAAGGCGTCGAGCTGTTGGTCCAGGCGTTTATCCAGCTTGCTCAGCGGGAGGATCTGCCGCCGCTGCGGTTGCGGCTGGCCGGCTACCTGGCTCCGTCCGACAAAAAGTACCTGGCCCGCATCGAGGCCTTGCTGCGGGCGGCCGGACTCGTGGACCGCTACGAGTACCAGGGCAGTCCCGATCGGGCCGGCAAGATCGCCTTCTTGCAGCAACTCGATTGCCTGGCCATGCCCTGCATCTACCCCGAGAGCAAGGGGCTGCCGATCCTGGAAGCCCTGGCCAATGCCGTGCCCGTGGTCGTGCCCCGCAGCGGGGCCTTTCCCGAAGCGATTGAGCAAACCGGCGGCGGCCTGCTGTGCGAGCCCGGCGATGTGGAGAGCCTGACCGAGGCCCTGGCCCAGTTGATCACCGATCCGCCCCTGGCCGAGAAGCTCCGCATCGAGGGCCAACAGGCCGTCCGCGAGCGGTTCTCGGATACGCTGATGGCCCAGCGGACGATTCAGCTCTACCAGGCGATTCTCTCTCGAAGCGCCTCGGCCGATCAGGCGGCCTCGGCCAGCACCGCGTCGCGTGAACCCACGGACCAAGCCGCCGGGCTGACTACCGCGGCGCGGACTCAGCCGGATGCTGAAGCTGCGCGGCGGTGAGCGTGTTGCAAAGCAGCATCGCCCGGGTCAACGGGCCCACGCCCCCGGGTACCGGTGTCAGATGGCCGGCGACTGGGCTAACGCTGGCAAAATCGACATCGCCTACCAGGCCGCTTGCGGTGCGATGAATGCCCACATCGATGACCACCGCCCCGGGCTGAACCATCTCGCCGGTGATGAAGCCGGGCCGTCCAGCCGCGACGATCAGCAATTCGGCATCGCGGGTGATCTCGGCCAGGTCGCGGGTCCGGCTATGGCAAACGGTCACCGTGGCATTGCCCCGGCTGTGGCTTTGCAGTAGCAGCAAGGCCATGGGTTTGCCGACGATGTCGCTTCGGCCCACGACCACCGCTCGCCGCCCTTCGGTGGTCAGGCCCTCGCGGGCCAACAGTTCGATGATTCCGGCGGGCGTGCAGGGCTGAAATCGCGGACGCCCCAGCGTCAGTCGGCCGACGTTTTCGGGATGAAAGGCGTCGACGTCTTTCAGCGGATCGATGGCTTCCAGCACCTGTTCGGCATCAATCTGTGGCGGCAAGGGCAGTTGCACCAGAATCCCATGCACCCGCGGATCGGCATTGAGTCGGGCGATCTCGCCCAGCAGGGCCTCGGTCGAGGTGTCTTGAGGCAGCGGCACCAGTTGGCTGTCGAGACCGGCCTGCTCGCAGTCTTTCTGCTTGTTGCGGACGTAGACCTCGCTGGCCGGATCCTCACCCACCAGCACGGCCGCGAGGTGCGGGCGTTGGCCGTGGGCCGACAGAAAGGCGGCGGCCTGCTGGGCGACTTCCTGGCGTATGGCCTGGGCGTGACGACGCCCATCCAACCTCTGTGCAGTCATGCGGACACAACCCGTCGAGAAGGATCATCAAGTGGAGAAAGCACGATTGCGATGCCGGTCGCCCCCGCCGAGCCTCGCTTGCGACGCTGGCGAGCTGCGTTGCTGGTCACTGGCACAACTCAAGCGGGAGGCCCAAGCCCTCAAGGCTCGTCCTCCCGCCTGACGCAAACATGGCTGGTGTCAGTGCCTGGACCGATCAGTCCAACGGCTTGACACGGATGTTGCGGATGTAGGTGGCCGCCCCGGGATCGTGGGCCTGCAAGGCGAAGGTCCCGGAGTCCAGCACGCGACCGCGACGGCCGACGTTCTCGGGCTCGGTGTAGTCGACGGTGGTTTCGTCGTTGACCTTGAGCACGATTTGCTTGTCTTTGACAATGATGGTGTAGGTCCACCATTCGCCGTCGCCGACCGGCGACTTGGCAATGTCCTGCACGCCGTACAGGCCGCCACCCTTCTTGGCGTCACGGTGGGTGGCGTTGATTTGGGCCTCGTAGCCAATATCGGGCCAGCCCGACTCTTGATACTTGGTGTGAAAGTACACACCGCTGTTGGCCTGGGGCGTGGTCTTGACCTCGAGCCGCAGTTCAAAGTTCTTGAAGTCGGCGTCTTTGACGGGCCCAGCGTAAAAGGCATGGGCACGCGGACCGTGCAGCACGATCACGCCATCTTCCACCCGCACGCTCTCGGGATTCTCGCTCACCTTCCAGCCGGTGAGGTCCTTGCCATTGAACAGGCTGACGAAGCCTTCTTCGACCTCGGGGGCCTTGTCGTCGGCTCGCAGATCGGCGGCCCAGACGACAGCCGTCGCCAAGGCCAAAAGGGCAAACATGCGCATTGCAGTCTCGTAAGTTGTAGGGGACACGTTTCAAAGATGCGTTGTCATCGCCCGCCCAGACCCGCGCGGGCCCCGGCTGGCCGTGCCATCATAATTGCCCCGCCGCCACAATTGAAGCGGTCGCGCTCCCCCGGCGTGTTCGCAACCACCGGCGGGTTCACCGCACCTCGATCTCCAGCGTGTGGCGGGTGATCTCGCTCAGGCCGGCGGCGTCCTCGGCCCAGGCTTCCAGCCGCAACCGCCCGGGGCGGATGTCCTCCAGGGTGACTTCCCACTGGTGAAAGTCTTCGCCCAGCGGTTGGGCCGGTTGGCCGTTGACCCACACCCCGGCCACGCGGCCATTGTCGGTCGAAGTGCCTCGCACGCGGAGCCGCCCCTCGTCCGCCGACACCGATGCACCGGCCGCCGGCCAGGTCAGGATGGTCGCCGGCGGCTGATCGTCCACCGGGTCCAGCAATTCGGGAAACTCGACGTCGGTCACTTCGGCCACCAGGGCCTCGCTGCCGATGTGCGGAGAACCGCTGACGTACTTGCCTGGCCGCCGCAACGATTCGGGCGTCTTGATGCTCACCACCCGTGCGTGACGGCCGGGGCCGAAGTGGTCGTGCAGGTAGATCGGCACATCGCCTTCCACCACCGGATCGGCCCGCACCGAGCCGCCTCGGTCCACCAGGGCCCGGCCCGGGTGGATGTCTTCCAGCTCGATGTTGCGAAAGTGGCTCTCGGCCGAGCCATCGGGGCTAAGGTCGTTATCGCTGATCTGAATCAGCGGGTGTCGGCCATCGCGGCCCTGATGCTCGAAGCGGATTCCATCGACGGTGATCCGGCCCGTCTGGGCGCTGGCATCGTCCATGCCCCGATTGAACGCCTCGGAGCCGATGTGAGAGAAGTGCAGCCCGCGATAGACCTGATTCTCGAACGCCGGTCGATAAATCCCGTACGTCGAGCGCGCGATCCGCACGTTCTCCATCAGCATCGAAGGGCTGTGCGGACGGAAGGCGTAGTGGGTCCGCCAGATGGTCACATCCCGCAGGTGATGCGGATGCTGGGTATCCGGGCCCGTCCAGTCGATCGATTCAATCCGCTTGAGCATCTCGGGCGTGCGGATCGGTGTATCGGGCTGGCTGTTCCCATTGGCCGCCACGACCACTCCGTAAAAGCCCTCGGTGTGGGCCTCGTTCTTTTCAAATCGCCAGATGGGAATCGTGCGGACGTCGACCTTGGCGGTGGAGCCATCGGGTTGCCGGATGGGCAAGTGACTGTCGAAGCCGCGGGTCATTTGCATGTCGTAGCGAAAACCATAGACGTCGTTCTCGCACGAGACATTGCGAATCAGCGTGTTGCGGCCATTGGCCCACCAGAAACCGGCGGCGTCGTTGGGATCAAACGGCAGTTCCTGCTTGGGCAGGCGACGCCCGCGAAACGCCTGCACGGCAAGATTGCGATCCAGCACGTTGTAAACCTCGGTGCCGTCTTCCAAAAAGAAGCCGTGCCCGACGCTTTGGTAGCCAACGCAATCGCGGACCACCATGTAATGCGTGCCGTGAATGGTGATCCAGCGATTGTGCGAATCGACCACGGCCACGCCCACCACGCTGGAACCCCGCAGGGTGTCGTCGGCCAGGTGAAAGTGAATGGGATACCGCCCCAGCACGCCCTCTTTCCCCAGATGGGCAAAGCGGGCGTAGGACAGGCTGCCCCCGCTGCCCCAATGGTGCATGGTGTGGCCGCGGGCGATGTCGGGCTGGGCGCTTTCAACGATGACGGTGCGTGAAAGGTTGGCCACCTCGCTGCGGAACTCGCCCTCGCCGGTGTGAACAAACTTCAACGGGGCATCCAGGGTGATGCGGGTCTCGTCGATGGCGCGGATCACCCGCCGCTCGGTCTCGGTGGGTACACTGCGTGGCTGGCCGGCACGGTAGGTACCGCCGGGCCCCACACGGCGGCCTTCCGAGGCGGTCACAATCACTTCGTCACCCACCCGCCAACCGGTGACCGGCTGGCTGAGCACCACGACCGAGGCTCCGGGTTCCGCCGTGGCGCCCAGCTTGACCCAGGTTCGTGACAAGGGGGCGCCGTGCAAATCGAGTCGACCGCCCGGCCGGGCGATGATGGCCGGTTCGTCTTCGAGATTCATGCCCTCGAGGGCGTGTAACCGAATCCGCGCCGTGTGGGGCGCGGGAATCGGTGCCTCGGGCAAGCCAACCTCCAAGGCCGAAGTCAGTTGCCGCGGCGGGGCCTGGTCAGTCTTGTGAACATCCTCGACACCGCTGCCGTGATCGTGGCCGCCGGAACCGATCCGCACGACGCCCACGTTCAACTCGGTCGAGCGGTCGCGGGCGAAGCGCAACACGCCTTCAATATCCAGGGAGCGCACAACCGGGCTCCGTTCGAGATCGAACGTCACGGTCGTGCCCGCAGCGATCCGCACCCGGTCACCGTCCCGCGGTAGCCGCTGAGGCTTCCAGGTGGCCTGGTCGGACCAAGCGCCGTCGCCGGCGCTTTCCAGATCCAAGGCCGGGGCGTGATGCGGGTGCCCGTGGCCATCGTCGCCCCAGGAGGTGCCGCCCATGGTGGGCAACAACAACGCCAAGGCGAATGCTCCCCAAAGGCCGGCGTCGCGTGTCATCGTCATCAGAAGTGTTCCTCGTTCGCCCCGCGTGAAACCTTGCCGAACCGTGCTCCGGATGTTGGATCGTTGCCGTCGTCAGACCTGAGGCTCCCAGCCCGGGCGATACTCGCGCTGCCAGAGTTCATGGCCCGCCGAGTCCTTGGCCAGTCGCCCGGTTTCGGCATCCAGGGTCACGGCCCCGCCGGTGCGGAAGGCGATATTCGCCAGGTGGCAGATCTGCGTGCTCAGGTGGCCTTCGGTGATGGGCGCATTGAGTTTGGCCGAACCGCGAACCGCATCAACAAAGTTCTGCAAGTGATCACGATCGCCCCCGCCGCCGGAACCCTTATCGATTTCCTTGCCGGCGGTATCAAACACCGTGTAGCCGCCACCGCGGATGGCCAGCGTGCCCCGGTCGCCATGAAACACAATATCGTAAGCCGGCGAGGTCGCCGGGCGTCGGGCCCAGCTCTTGCCATAGAACAGGATCGAGGCCTCGTCGTACTCGGCGGTCACAATGTTGGTGTCAGGGGTCTGTTGGTCATCGCGACGCGAGAAGCCGCCGGCACTGACCACCCGCCGCGGCAGCCCCAAACCCAGACCCCAACGGGCCACGTCAATGAAATGCACGCCGTTGTTGCCGACCTCGCCGTTGCCCCAATGCCAGAACCAGTGCCAATTGTAATGCACCACGTTGCTGCGAAACGGCTGCTCGGGCGCTGGCCCCTGCCACAACGACCAATCCAGCCACTCGGGCGTGGCTTCGGGCTGGGCGGTGCCAATCGCGGGGCGATCGGCAAAGTACCAGGTTTCCGCCAGCCGCGGCGTGCCAATCACGCCTTCTTGAATGCGGCCGATGGCCTCTTGCACACCCGGCCACGAGCGGCGTTGGGTGCCGTGCTGCATGACCCGGCCCGACTTCTTGGCCGCGGCCACCAGCAGTTCGCCTTCGTGCGGGTTGTGGCTGCAGGGCTTTTCGACGTAGACATGCTTGCCGGCGGCGCTAGCGAGAATGGCCGCGGGGGCATGCCAGTGATTGGGCGTGGCCACCACCAGTGCGTCGACCGAGTCGTCATCCAGAATCCGGCGGAAGTCGCTCACGCCCTTGGGTGCCCGCTCCTGGGAAGTGGCGACACTCTCGGCGGCCTTGCCGATGTTGCGCTCGTCGACATCGCACACATAGGCCACATTCGCCCCGGGCAGGCCCGCCAGTTGCCGCGCCAAGGCCGAGCCGCGTCCGTCGCCGCCGGCGGAATTTCTTGAACACCCCATCACGCCCACGGTGACTTGCTCGTTGGGCGAGCCACCCAGCGCGCGGGCCCAACTGCCCAAGGCAGCCGATCCCAGTCCCAGGCCCGAAGCCATCAAAAACGTGCGTCGGTGCGGATTGCTCCGTGTCATCGGGGGCGGTCCTTTCATTCAGGGACAATGTCATAGTGCCGGTGAGGCCGCTTCGATCGAACCACACGATAACGCGGCCGATTGGCAAATGCATCCGCCAGGGCATCGGCTTTTTCCGGATTGATCGCCCCGGCATGGGCATGCAGCAGGTACCGCAATCGCAGCGGTTCGGCCCGGGTAATCAGAATGGGCCCGTGGCGGCAGGCCGAGGGGCCCATCCAGCCGTCGTCGCGAACATGCCACGACACGGGAAACCCCGGATTGCTGGGATGATCAAAACAAGTCACGCCCTCGGTCACCCGCAGCCGTTGGGCGCCGGTTCCCACCGGCACGGGGCCCGAGTAATCCATCCAGCGGGCCGGTTTGCCGAAGATCGCCCGCTCGCCCTGCAGGCGATTGCTGTTGGTCAGGCCACCGGCCCCGAACACTGCGGAGATCGAGCGGGCCAGGCGAATGCCCAGGAAGCCGAAATTGGTCTGGCGGAACTCGAGCATCTCGGACAAGGGGCGAAACGTGCTATCGAGTTCCAGAAAGCTCTCGCCCTCGGGCCCGGGGCGGAGAGTCGCCAGCAATTCCTGCTCGACCAGCGGGCGGGGATCGTGCCCGTCAATCCAATGCAACTGGACCGCCATCCGCACCGCGTCGTCGGCGTCTTCCAGGGCCAGCCACTTGGATTGCACAATCCGCGGCGGCTTGCCCTCGGACCAGAAGTCCACGCCCAATACGTCGTGGTGCGCAAACCAAATCGAGCGGTGATGATCGTGATTCGGGGCGCCCGGATGATTCATCCGCGTCAGCGAGGCTCCCGACGGCCCCAAGAACGGATAGAAGAATGGTCGTGGGGCCGAGGATCCCCAATGCCAGGCCGTTCGCTCGACGCCGTCAATCGTGAGGCGAAACACATCGCCGGGCGAGGGCACGACCTCGCAGCGAAACAGACCATCCATCGCACCAACCTCAGCGGAGAGATTCTATCTCCCGTGAAGTCTGCCCGACCGGCCGTGCGTAATCCAGGGTGGGAGGAAGATCGGGTGTAACGCGCCATTAGAAATGTCCCCTTAAGCGACCAATAGAAATGTCCCGTGGCATCCTCCAATAGGAGGATGCC
>JBJHDE010000156.1:0-9919 GCA_050486385.1 Planctomycetales bacterium
GGTCGAGGAGATCGCGATCGAGGGCAGCCGCGTCGGCGTCCGCATCAAGCTGACGATCCCCGGGTGCCCCCTGAAGGACCGCATCACCCGTGAGGTGACCGAGGCGGTCATGCGCCTGGACGACGTCGACGACGCTCTTTCGCGGGTGGAGGAACATCACCGCATCCAACGCCGGCACATCGACGCCTTCGGTGAGGCATTTGGCGTTGGAGAGCACCCGGCAGACGCGCTGGCCGGGGGGCTCCTCCAGCCAGTTGATTGCCTGGGAGCGGATCTTGACGTTGGTCTTGCCGTCCACGTGCTGGGCTTCTTTTTCCAGGTAGCTCTTGGGAATGAACAGCGGGAAATAGGCATTGCGATGCCCGGTATCCTTAAACATTCGGTCGAGCACCGCCTGCATATTTTCCCACAGCGAATAGCCCCAGGGCTTGATGACCATGCAGCCGCGGACATCCGAGACCTCGGCCAGGTCGGCGGACTTGATGACTTGCTGATACCACTCGGGGTAATCCTCGGCCCGAGTGGGGGAAATTGCCGATTGGGGCTGCTTGGCCATGATTCTGACAGCGGGGAAACGGGGCAAAGGGCGGGTCGATCCTTCTCGGCCACGGTGGCCAATCGGGGTCAACATAGGCGGTGGCTGGCCCGGTGTCCAAGGCCCCTCGGACGATTGGCAACCCGGCCGCCGACACACCCGAGAATGGGTAACCAGATACCCGATCGCCGGGCGAGGTTCGACAGGTTTCGCCACGGCAAAGGGAGGCGGTTGGCTGGCTGCCAAAAATTTCTGGCCGGCTTCCGTCCCGCTCCGGGCGGCACAACGGAGCAATGAAGCCCACCAATCCGCGGAAGGTGGGCTTTGTGATCGGTGACAAGGTCGTCATTCTGAGGGTTGGTTTGCACGGCCCGAGGAGCACCCCCAACATGACGGAAAACCCCGACCCCAATCAACCCACATCGGAAGAAACACCCCCATTGTCGGTGGCCATCCTAGCCGGCGGCAGTGGGGTTCGGTTCTGGCCGCTCAGTCGGAAGGCGTTGCCAAAACAGTTTCTCAACTTCTTTGGCGACAAGAGTTTACTGGCCGACACCGCGGCGCGACTGGACGGCCTGGTGCCGCCGAGTCGGCTGTGGGTGCTGACCAACCACCGGCATGTCGAGCGGACGCGGAATCAGTTACCCCAGGTTCCGCCCGAGCAAATTGTCGGCGAGCCGGTCGCCCGGGACACGGCCGGTTGCCTGGCGGTGGCCGCCGCGCTGTTGGTGGCCCAATCGCCCGAGGCCCGGATGCTGGTGCTGCCGGCCGATCACCTGATCCGGCCGATCGCGGCGTTTCAGCAGGCGGTCCAGGCCTGCCAGGCGGTGGTGGCCGCCCATCCCGAGATGCTGCTGACACTGGGGATTCCCCCGACCCATCCGGCGACAGGTTATGGTTATCTGGAGCGGGGCGAGGACCTGGGGACCTTTGAGGGAGTGCCGGCTTACCGCTTGAGCCGTTTCTGCGAGAAGCCCGACACGGCCCAGGCCAGGGAGTTTCTGGAATCGGGGCGGTTCCGCTGGAATGCCGGCATCTTCTTTTGGCGTGCGGCCAGCTTGCTGGAGCAGTTCGAGACCCACGAGCCCGCCATGGCCGCCGCTGCCCGCCGCGTGGCCGACGCCTGGGGCACTCCGCAAGCCAGCGCGGTCTTCGAAGCCGAGTTCTCGGCCATGCGGAAGGTCTCCATCGATTATGCGATCATGGAGAAAGCCCCGAGGGTGGCGATGGTCGAGGCCCCGTTCAACTGGGACGATGTCGGCAGTTGGTTGGCGCTCGAACGGCACTTGTCGAAAACACCCGAAGGCAATGTCGTGGTTGGAAAGCATGTGGGGCAGGCGACGACCAACTCGGTGGTGGTGGCCGATTCGGGCAAGCTGGTGGGCACCCTGGGCGTGGAAAATTTGATTGTGGTGGCCAGTGGCGATGCGGTGCTGGTGGCTCATCGTGATCGCGAGCAGGAGGTCAAGGGCCTGCTGGACGCGATGGGGCAGCAGAACCTGGACGAGTATTTGTGAAGTTCGCGTGGCCAAATCCGATGGGAACCGTCGCGCTTCTTGAGTTGGCTTCCGTCTGTATTGGGCTCTATCCCGTTGAACTGCAATCCGAAGTGAAGTGAACATGGGATCGGTTGTGAAAAAAGGCCACGCCGCGACTCAAGACGAGCATCAGCCGCTGAGCCCCGAAATCCTGGAACGCACGCCGCCTCATAACGACGAGGCCGAGCGGGGCGTGTTGGGCAGTATGCTCATCGACCCCGAGGTCTGCGATGAAGTGCTCGACGGCCTCAAGGGCTACGAGTTCTATTCGCAGGCCCACCAGACGCTGTATCGTCACCTGGTGGAAATGCACAACGAGGGGGTGCGGATCGACGTGGCGCTCTTGAAAGAGCAGCTCATCAAGTCGGGCGATCTTGAAGCCGTGGGCGGCATGGTCGCCCTGGCCGATATTATTCAGAGCGTGCCCCATGCGGCCAACGCCCTGTACTATGCCAAGATCGTTAAAGAGAAAGCCACCTTGCGGGGGCTGATCCAGGCCAGCACCCAAATCCTGCGGGAGTGTTACGATCCCAGCCGCGAGCCCCGCGAGCTGCTGGCCAAAAGTGAACAGGCGATCTTTTCGATTCTCGAGCGCGAAGGCTCGACCGAGATCGCCCGCTTTGAGGACGTGCTGCAGGAGGCATTCACGCGATTAGACAAGCGGATTGCCGACGGCGGTGGGATTACGGGTTTAGAGACGGGCTATACCGAGTTGGACAACATGCTGGGCGGGCTGCACGGGGCCGAGTTGTTGATTCTGGCGGGCCGGCCGAGTATGGGCAAGACGGCGCTAGCGGCCAACATCGCCGAACACGCCGCCGTGAAATTGAAGAAGGGCGTGCTGTTTGTGAGCCTGGAAATGGCGCGGCTCGAGTTGGCCGAGCGGATGATGTGCTCGTACGCCCGGGTTGACGGGCACAAGCTGCGGAACGGCTATTTGGGAGCCGAGGGGCATCGCAAGCTGCTGGAAAAGGCGGCGACGATGTTTGATTCGCCGCTGTTCATCGACGACAATCCGAGCCGCACGCTGACCGAGATCGCCGCGACCGCCCGGCGGATTAAACGCCGCGAGGGGCTGGAGCTGATTATTATCGACTATTTGCAGTTGATTGAACCCGACAACCCCCGCGATCCCCGGCAGGAGCAGGTCGCCAAGATTGCCCGACGTTTGAAAGTGTTGGCACGCTCGCTGGATGTGCCCGTGCTGTGCCTGGCTCAGCTCAATCGCAAGGCCGAAGAGACCCGTGACAATCGGCCTCGGCTGAGCCACCTGCGGGAGAGCGGCTCGATCGAGCAGGACGCCGACGTGGTGATGTTTGTCCACCGCGAAGAGTATTACGCCACCACCGAAGAAGAGAAACAACGGCTCAAGGGCCAGGCCGAGATTCAAGTGGCCAAGCAACGGAACGGCCCGACCGGCGACGTGAAACTGGCCTTCCTGGCCGAGTGCGCCCGATTTGACAACTTTGCCGAGGATTCCGAGGCCGCGCTGGCCGCCGACTACGGTGACTACCAGTTTGAATGATGGCTGTGGGGAGTGGCGATGGATTTCACTCGGCGAAGGCTTGTGCCGGAATGATGAGGGTGTTCCGGAACGGGGTAGTTCACACGGAGCCGCGGAGGAACAGAGCCAGAAGATAGCGAGTGGCCCAATTCCCGCGGAGTTTTCCGTCAGAGCCCGAACTTTTGATCAGTTGCCTGCTTCCAAACAAGGTTCGGGCACGGCACTGCTGCCACAAGCTCAACGTCGAAGTGTTGCACGGGAATCAACTAGTTCAGCAACAATCGAAGCCAGCCTGGGCCAAATCACGCGGGTGTGCCACTGCTTGCGTTCTCGCAAGCAGTGCTGGAAACGGTTCACGTTGCCTGGAGTGGTTCTGCTTCGACTCGACCGTCCAATGTCGATCCGCCTATCGCACTGCTGGCCCGAGTCTGGTTCGCGGTGTTGCGAAGGACTCGGTGGGCGGGGCTTCACGGCACAAGCCGGTTCATCCGCGCTATCGCGAGACGAACCGGCTTGTTTGTGAATCCAGGGAGTGATCGTAACGCGCCAAGGTGGGCGCGACTCACTCGGCTTGCAGTTCGGCCAGGGCGTCCAGCACCTGCTGGTCGTGGCCGTCGACGCTGACTTTCTTCCAGACCTTGACGATTTTGCCGTCGGGGCCAATCAGAAACGTCGACCGCTGGATGCCCATACTCTTCTTGCCGTACATGTTCTTTTCGCGGTAGGCGCCCCACTTGGTGGCCACCTTGTAACCGCTGTCAGCCAGCAGGGGAAAATTCAGCTCGTACTTGTCGCGAAACTTCTCGTGACTGGCCACGTCGTCACCGCTGATCCCCAGCACCACCGCCCCGTGGGCTGCCAGATCGGCCTGCCGATCGCGAAACGCGCAGGCCTCCTTGGTGCAGCCGGGCGTGTCGTCGCGGGGGTAGAAGTACACCACGACCGGTTGGCCATGCAAGCCGCTGAGCTTGACCTTTTCGCCACGATCACTGACCAGTGTGAAGTCCGGCGCCTTGGTGCCGGGTTCCAGCCATTCAGACATGAGTGGGATTCCTACAAGGAGGGAGAACGCCTCGGAACGAGCCGAGCGCGTTCTACTTTAGGAATCCCATCGCCGACGGCAACGCCCCGAGGTGCGAACCGCCAAGTTGGGCATCAGGCAAGCTTACGCCCGACGGACGGCCAGGCCGACTTCGTGGGCCATGGGAATATCGTCGTTGGGGCGGACCATGGAATCTTGTCCCTGGATCCGCTCGGGGGTCGAGCCGAACCAACCGCTGCCGTGACCACTGGGGGTCGCCGCGCAGCCGCTGGCTACCGAGAGACCCACGGTCAGGCATAATCCGAGAAGCAATCGCATGGCAGAATTCTCGCCTGTCAGGAGGAGTGCTCGCTCAAAAGCCGGGGCGCCCCTGGCTGAGCCAACCACCACTGGTGGGGTCTCCGCCAAGACCGGATTTCGATCCGCTGAACCACTCGCTGGTCGGATTGGCCGAAGGATTGTCACGCCGATAGCGGTTCCAACCGGGATCAGGCCGCATCCCGTGACTCGGCAGCCCTTGGGGTCGGGGCCGCCAAAACGCCATGCGATCGAAGGTCCAACCCGCCACACGCCGCGCCGGTCGGGTGGCCCACTCGACGGGATACAGGGCATATCCCGCCGCTTTCCGGGCCCGGGGGAAGGTCGGCCACCACGAATTCTGGGAAACGGGGTAAACCGCCTCGCGGGGCACCGACCGCGGGTCGTTGTGTTCGTCGAAGAACGGGCTCCAGGATTGGGCCTGGAGGTCGGTCGCGGTGAACACCCCTCCGACGAGGGCCGCCAACAAGACACTCGATCGCAGCATGATCCTTGGCATCCTTGCCAGAGAGTTCGACAGGGCTTCCTCCCACACGGAAGATGTCGAATATCGCCATTCTTCGGCCCAAGGATAGCCGAACTTGAGGAAAATTCCTTCTCAGCGGCACCCCACGGCGGTTTCTGCCGTTGGACCCTTGTTTCCCAGGCCCTGGATCGCTAGGAAAAGGGTAGATTGCAGTCAGTGCTTGAGGGGTCGGACCCGCGCTGGCTCTTGTGAAATACTTCACAATCCACCAGGCAGCTCACGCCCCCCTGGACCAGGGAGATCGCTGTTGGACGCCGCTTTCCCCATCTTCGTGTTCATCGCCGCTGGGGTGGCCATTGCGGCCGCGACCCTGATTGTCGGTGGGCTGTTCGCCCCGCAGCGACGCAGCGGGGTCAAGGACATGCCCTATGAGAGCGGGATGGACCCGTTCCACGATACGCAGCGGCGATTCGATGTGCGGTTCCACCTGGTGGCGATTGCCTTCTTAATCTTCGATGTCGAGATCCTGTTCCTCTACCCCTGGGCCGTGGCCATGAGTAGCGAACACGGAATCGACGCTCTTACCCAAGCCGGTGAGGCCGGTGGCGATGGCTTCAGCCGGGGGCTCGTGCTTGCGGGCGCGGGGTTCTTCGGCCTGCTGCTGTTTCTTGGTTGGCTTTACGACTGGCGGAAGGGGGTCTTCAAATGGCGTTAGAAACCCAGGCCATGCCCGACAACGTGGTGGTCACCAAACTGGATGAACTGGCCAGTTGGTGCCGGACCTACAGTCTGTGGCCCATGCCCTTTGCCACGGCCTGCTGTGGCATCGAGCTGATGAGCACCGGGGCCAGCCGGCACGACATGGCCCGCTTTGGGGCCGAGGTGTTTCGCTTCTCGCCCCGGCAGTGCGACTTGATGATCGTAGCCGGGCGGGTCGTGATGAAGATGCTGCCGGTGTTGCAGCGGATCTGGCTGCAGATGGCCGAGCCCAAGTGGTGCATCTCGATGGGCGCCTGTGCCAGCACCGGCGGCGTGTTCGACACCTACAGCGTGGTGCAAGGCATTGATCGCTTCGTGCCGGTCGACATGTACATTCCCGGCTGCCCACCGCGGCCCGAGCAGATCATCCAGGCGATTATCGACCTGCAGAGCAAGATTCAAACCGAGGGCACCATCCGCGGCAGGGAATTCGAGACCGAGGCGCGGCAGGCCCGCAAGGCGGCCTTGCAGCCGTTGCCCATTTTGAATGGTCCGGCCCCGGTATTTGCCAAGCACTGGCACAAGTCGTAGCCTTCCCGCCGACGGCCGCGTGGGCCGCCAGTTCATCCGTTTGGGACCGAGCCAGCCAAGAGCCAAGCATGCCAGCGACTCCCGAAACGCTCTCGTCGATTCGCACACTCCTGGGAGAGATCGAGACCAGCGAGTTTCGGGGGCAGACCCGCGTCGTCGTCCCCGCCGAACGACTCGGCGAAGTGTTCGATACGCTGCACGGTACGCTGGGCTTCGACATGCTGATCGATGTCACCTGCGTGGACTATCTCAACTATCGCGAGCCCAAGCCGGGGCGATTTGGCCTGGTGTACCTGTTTCTCAACACCAACACCGGCGAGCGACTCACGGTGCGGGCGTTCTTGGACGAGCCCGACCTCTCGGTCGCTTCGGCTACCCGGGTCTGGGAAGGCGCCAACTGGTTGGAGCGCGAAGTCTTTGATCTGTTCGGGATTCGCTTCGAGGGGCATCCCGATCTGCGTCGGATTGTGCTGCCCAGCGAGTTTGTCAGCCACCCCCTCCGGAAAGACTATCCATTGCAGGGACGGGGCGAGCGGCACAACTTTCCTGTGGTCACCCGCGGTCAGAGCTAAGGCCCATGCCCGGCGGTTTGCTTGACGACCGCGACAGCCCCACACCCGATTCAGGACAGTTTCGATGGCCACCTTTTCGCCGACTCGCGACTCGCTCCAGCCACCGCCCGAGGCGGTCAAGGACCAGGACTACCTGTGGACGCTGAACTTCGGTCCGCAGCATCCGGCCACGCATACCACGTTGCGGTTGATTCTCAAGCTCGAAGGCGAACGGGTCGTCGACGCGGTGCCCGACATTGGCTTTCTGCACTCGGGCTTCGAGAAGATTGGCGAGAGCCTGGACTACAACCAGTACGTGACGGTCACCGACCGCATGAACTACATCTCGCCGCTGGCCAATAACGTGGCCTGGCACGAGGCCGTCGAACGGCTGTTGGGGCTCGAGATCCCCAAGCGGGCGCAGTACATCCGGGTGATCGTGGCCGAGCTGTCGCGGATCAGCGATCACCTGCTGTGCAACGGGGCCTGCGCGCTGGACACCGGGGCGTTCACGTCGTTTCTGTACGCATTCAATCAGCGGGAGATTCTCTACGAAATCTTCGAGGGCCTCTGCGGGGCGCGGTTCACCACCAGCTACACCCGCACCGGCGGCCTGATGCACGACATGACGCCGATCACGGTCGAGCGGATACGTCAGTTCTGCAAGAGCTTTACCAAGGCGTTGCAGGATTTCGAGAGCCTGCTGTGCCGCAATCGCATCTTTGTGGATCGCACCAAGGGCGTGGGGGTGCTGACCAAGGAGGAGGCCATCAACCGCAGCGTGACCGGGCCCCTGGCTCGGGCCAGCGGCGTGACCCGCGACCTGCGGAAGGACGAACCCTATCTGGCCTACGAGGATTTTGACTTCCGCGTGTGCTGCATGACCGCGGGCGACTGCTTTTCGCGGTTCTTGGTCCGCAACGCGGAGATGAAGGAAAGCCTCAAAATCGTCGAGCAGGCCATCGAGAACCTGCCCGAAGGCCCCATCAACGTGGATGTCGGCGAGCGGGCGATGCTGCCCGACAAGTCCGAAGTGTACCGGACCATCGAAGGGCTGATTACGCACTTCGAGGTCACGATGAGCAATCGCGGCTTCACGGTGCCGCACGAGGAGTGTTACGCGGCCACCGAGGCCCCCAACGGCGAACTGGGCTTCTACCTGGTGGGCGATGGCAGCGACGTGGCCTATCGGGCCCGTTGCCGTCCGCCGAGTTTCATCAATTTTGCGTTGTTCCCCAAGATGATTCGCGGCCACACGCTCAGCGACGTGGTTGCGGTGCTGGGCAGCTTGAATATCATCGCGGCGGAGTTGGATCGCTGACGCTTTAGCGTCGTGGTCGTGTTGTGTGATTGGACTGTCGTAGGCGGTTGGTTCTTGGGTTGGCAGAGCGGACGATGATTGAAGCACAGAACAAACGGTGGCTGACCGAGCCCTTGGTCGAGAAGATCAAGGCCTATTTTCCGCGCTATCCCAACAAGCAGGCCGTGACCCTGCCGGCCCTGCACATCGTCAACGACGAGTATCGCTACGTGCCCCAACAGGCCGTCATCGAAGTGGCCAAGTTGCTGGAGCTGGCCCCCGCCGAGGTCCAGGACACGCTGACCTTCTACGGCTATTTCAAGCAGGACGAGCCGCACGGGGCGTGTCGGGCCTGGGTCTGTCGCAGCGTGAGCTGCGCGATCCGCGGGGGCGAGGCGATTCGCGATTATCTGTGCCAGCAAGCGGGCATCCATGCCGGCGAGACCACCAGCGACGGCAAGCTGACCATCGAAGACGCCGAGTGCCTGGGGGCCTGTGACTTTGCTCCCTGCATTCTGGCCAACGACACGCTACACGAATGCGTGGATACCGAGGCCAAGGCCGACGAGTTTTTGAAGAAGGTCCGCGAGTAAATCCCTGGGCGCTTCAAACCGCCAACATCGACAACCGACCCAGTCATTCCAGGCACACGCGTCGCACTCTTGGATTTGTGAGAAACTGCCGTGGCGGATTTTGAACCGGTTCTTCTGGCCAACATCGACAAGCCCGAGAGCCACACCCGGAGTGTCTACGAGTCCCAAGGGGGCTATCAGGCCCTGCGTCGGGTGCTGAAGGAGAACACGCCCGGCGACGTGGTCGAGCTGGTCAAGGCCAGCAAGCTCCGCGGCCGCGGCGGCGCGGGTTTTCCGTGCGGGATGAAGTGGAGCTTCTTGCCCAAGGATCATCCTGGTCCGATCTACATGTGCGTCAATGCCGACGAGAGCGAGCCCGGGACGTTCAACAATCGGATCCTGATGGAAAAGGATCCGCACCAGGTCATCGAAGGCATCATCCTGGGCTGTTACGCCACCCAGGCCCGCACCGCCTACATCTACCTGCGGGTCGAGTACCCCACCAGCCGCCAGCGGTTGCAGCAGGCCCTGGACGAGTGCTACGAGGCCGGCTACCTGGGCACCAACATCCTGGGCAGCGGCTTCGATCTGGATATCTACTTGCACATCGGTGCGGCAGCCTACATCTGTGGCGAAGAGACCGGCCTGATTGAAAGCCTGGAGGGCAAGCGGGCGTGGCCGCGGATCAAGCCGCCCTTTCCCGCCGTAGCCGGCGTGTTCAAGAAGCCCACGGTCGTCAACAACATCGAGACCATGGCCTGCGTGACCCGCATCGCCGAGCGGGGGGCCGAGTGGTTCACGTC
>JBJHDE010000157.1:0-9909 GCA_050486385.1 Planctomycetales bacterium
ACAGGATAGAGGGTGCCGCCGTGCGGGAACTCGCCGGCCCAGTGCCCTCCCAAGCCGATGGGGTTGGCCAGCGCCGCCAGGCTGGTCTCGTCCAGGCGTGCCGGCAGCACCATGCCCAGCAACTGGCCCAGCGGCCGCCCCTGGTGATAGCGAATCGTCACCCCTTGGGGTTCACAAGGCCAGGCGGCACCGGTGTCGGGGTCGCGGGCGATCGTGAATCGGCCGCGGGCCTCGATGTGGTAGGGCTGGCCGGCCTCGACCCTCAGGCCGGTGGATTGCCACGCCCGATCGGCCTGAATCTCGATGGTCTGGACGTCGGAACTTGGCCTTTGGTCGGGAGCAAGCAAGAGCTGGTTGCGTTCAAAGTCCCAGCCGTGGTCGAGGCGGTGGATGAAGTCGAGCCACTCGAGTTCGGCCAGCCGTCGCTCAGGGCCCAGGCCCGCCAACAGGCGTCGCGAGACATCGCCCTCGGGGTCGGCCAGGCCCTCGGCCAACGAGCGAAACACCCGACGGTAGCGGGGATGATGCTCGAAGAAGCTGGCCAGGGCCCAGCACCAGCCGTAGGCATCCAGGGCCTGGTGGGCTCGCGGACCCAAGGCCAAGACGTCGCCCAGCGTCAGACCGCGACCGGCGGCCACGGCCTCGCGGACCAGTTGGATCCGTCCCAGGTGAGGCGTCTCGGCGGGCGAAGCGGGAAAGATGGGGAGTTCGATTTCCCCATCCTGCCAGCGATGCGTGGCCAGCAGCTCGGCCATGCCTTCGGCGTACCAGGGCGGTCCCCCGGTGCCGAAGCGGCCGAACATCGCGGCGTGGACGCCCTCGTGCAGCATCAGGTGCCGGCGGTAGTAGTCGCCGGCGCCGACTTCGGTCATCCAGATGGCATCGGTGTGGGCGTAGCCAAAGCGAAAGTCGGGCAAGCTCTCGCGCCACAGGCCCAAGGCTTGAAAGACCGCGCGATCGGCCATCAGGTGGCCCGACACGTGCCAATCGGGATCGACCGGCCAGCCGAGATAGCGGCACCAGGCCGGATAGGCGGCGTCGAAGGCGGCCACCAGATCGGCCAATCCGGCGTCGTCCAGCACCTCGGCCGCAACGTCGGTGGTCAGCGTCAGGTGTCGGCCCGTCGTCCGCCGCAGGCCCAGGGCCACCAGTCGGGCGTCGGGGACCTCGGCCAGCGGGGGCAGCTCGGCGGCGGGTTCCGCAACCCGGGCCGGGGGCTGATTGGGCTGCGGATCCGGCGGCTGGCCCGCGAGGGCTTGCTCGGTGTCTGGGGGGGCCTCGGGCGGAGCCGCTGGCCGTGGGGGTTGGAACACCGGCCGGCCGCGGGCCTCGCTGGGCCAGGGCGGAACGGTGACGTTGCGGGCGTCGTCATCGTTCGCGGCTTTGTCGGAGTTGGGCGAATCGTCCCTCTGTTCGGCTTCGCCGGAGTCCGGGGCCCGAGGCGGCTCGGCGGGGTCCGACTGTCTGGCGCAGCCGCCCGTGGCGATCACGGCGAGCCACAGCCCCAGCACCAGGGTGGGCGGACTGCCGAACGAGGCCCATCGGCCACGGCCCATCGCGGGGGCGTCCGGTGAGATTCGGCGGTCAATCCGCATCATCAGCTTCAACGGGAGGAGCGGTTTCGGGCTGATCGGTCGATTCCGTTTCCGGGGGACTGGGCTGGGAGTCGGGGGCCGCCGGTTCGTCCGCCGGTGGTTCGCCGGCCGCTGGCTCATCGGAGCCGGAATCGTCGATCAGGGGGATGTCTTCGTCGGCGTCGGATTGTTGAGCCTCGGGCGGCAGATGCTTGGGCGGATTGAGCAATCGGCCCCGTTCGTACTCGCGGGTCTCGGTGAGTTCGCCCCGGGGATTGAAGTACTCCCAGCGACCGTGCATCTCGTCGTCGTGGTACTCGCCGCGGATGCCGACTTGGCCGTCTTCGTACCACCACAGCCAGGGTCCGTGCTTGCTGCCGAACAGGCGTTCCATCATCTCGCCGCCGACGGGGCCCAAGGGGCCATCGTCGCCGGGCACGAAGGTTTCGCGAGCCACCGGGGCGAAGGTTTCCTGCTTGACCTTGTTGCCGTTGGGATAGAACCATGTCCAGGTGCCGTGCGGGACATCGTCCTTGAATTGCCACTCGGCGTACTTGTCGCCCTTCTCGTCCCAGGAGATGGCGGTGCCCTGCCGCTGTCCCTCGACGAAGGTGACTTCGTGGGCCAACCGGCCGTTCTCGTGGTAGTGACGGGCCCGCCCCACCGGCTTACCGTGCAGGAAGGTGAGTTGCTCGCGGACTTGGCCGTTGGGGTAATAGAAGCGATACATCCCGTGATTGACGCGCCGCCCGGTCGGTCCGGTGTAGGCCTCGCGGCGTTCCATGATGGTGCCGTCGGTCCAGTGGGCCTCGACCAGTTCGGTCTGCGGATCCTCGGGCGGTTGCGGTTGGCTGGCGGCGGGGGCATCCTGGGCGTTCGCCGGTGGGATTGCGGAAAGCGGCTGGAGCAGGACGGCCAACAGGCCCACGAGCAGCCAACGGGGGAGGTTCATGGGAACGAGTCCAACGGGGTTGGAGGGGGGCTCGGGGCAGTTCGACGGCTCCTGAATTCTAGCCCCGAACCTCGACGGTGGCGTCGGGCGCCAGGACCGATCGTCCGCCAAACACCGGGGCCAGGGCCTCGGCCAGCCAACCGGCCATCAAGCGGTGTCCCTCGGGCCCTGGATGGATGCCATCGGGGATGAGGCTCTCGACGCCGCCGTGCTCTAAGTAGCGGTGATAGAGATCCACGCATAGCAGTTGATGATGGGCGGCGACCTCAAGGGTCCGCTCGACATAGGGCGCCAGCCATTCGACACCCGGCCCCTGGTCGTCCAGGGCGAATCGCGGATTCGGCGTGGCCAGCAGGGGCTTGGCATCAATCGACAGCACCCGATCAATCAGCCCCAGCAGGTTCTGCTGAAACTCGCCACAACTGGCCGCCGGGCGATTGCCGGGTGGGGCCACATCGTTGAGGCCCAGCAGAATCAGCACCGCGTCGGGATCGTGGGCCGTGACCATGCGGGCGAAGCGTCGCACGGCGTAACTTGTGTCGACACCCTCGATGGCACTGGCAAGCAAATCGACCTGGGCGCCGCGTTCGGCCAGCATGTGGGCCAGGCGCGTAAAATAGCTGGTCTGCCGCGTCACCCCCGCGAAGCCTTCACCCACGGTGACGGAATCGCCCAGGACAAGCAATCGCGGAGCGGACGGAAGTGAAACTGGCCCCATGGGTGATGTCTCCCGGAACGGGGTCGAGTTCATCGTGCAAGGAACATGTCCTCCATGGTACGGTCCCGGGCAGCGATGGGCCAAGGGGACAAATCGACAACCCGGGGCCACACCCGCACATCAGAGGGGGCGAATCGTCAGCTTGTGCTGTTTGAGGAACTGTTCGGCTTGTTCGCGGTTGAAGGCTCCGGTGGTTCCCGGAGCGGTGACGCAACTGTGCCCCAGGGCCGAACCCAGAGCCAGGCAGCCCAGGTCGTCGTGTCCGGCCAGCCGTCCGGCGATGAATCCGGCGGAAAACGCATCGCCCGCCCCGGTGCCATCGACGACTTTGGCGGGAAAGCAATCGGCCTCGTACAGCGCGTCGCCGGTGGACAGAATCGAGCCGGCCTCGCCACGGGTGACCACCACGGTGCCGGCCCCGGCTTCGCGGAACCGCTGGGCCATGGCCACCGGGTCGCTGAGCCCGGTGATCAGCTTGCCTTCAAAGTCGTTGGGAAGAAACACGTCGACCTCGGGCAACACGGCGGCCAACTGCTCCCACATCTGCTGGGGCGAAAGTTCTTCACCCGGCACGACCACATCCAGCACGGTGGTCGCGCCATCGGCCCGGGCCGCGGCAAGCTGTTTGCGCGTGGCTTCGGGATCCAGCCCCGAGAGCAGCAAGTAGCCGCCGATGTACAGCACCTTGGTTTGGCGAATCAGCTCCAGGCTCAATCGTTCGGCGGTGAACGCGGCGTTGGTGCCAAAGTCGTGGATGAAGCGGCGATCTTCGCCCCGCACGTTGACGATCAAGGTGCCCGCGGTCGGCGTGCCGTCGATCCGCTCAAGCTGCGAAACATCGACACCCCCGGCCGAGAGCGTTTGCACGATGAAGTCGCCAAACGGGTCGCGGCCGATGGCCCCGACGGCGCCGGTTCGCCAACCTTGCTTGGCCAGCACACTGGAGCAGTGGGCGGCATTGCCGCCAATCGTCAGGCTCAGCGAGTCGGTCAGCACCAACTCGCCGGCGTAGGGCATGCGTTCAATCGGAGCGGTGATGTGATCGGTCACCAACACGCCACAGCACAGGCAATCCCACGTGGACAAGGGGCAACCTCAATCGTTCGGATTCGGGGAACCAACGCGGAATGGAGCCGGCGGGTGACGCGGGTCACCGGACAATCGGCGGCATGGGCCTCACCGGCCAAGCTCTTCCAACAATTTCTCGGCGGCGGCTTTGGCCAAGGGGTCGGCGTCGTTGCCCTGGGCCTCGGCAGCGCGGCGGGCGTATTCGGCGGCACGGGCCGGATCGCTGCCGCGGTAGGCCTGGGCCAAGCGGACCCAACTGGCCGACTTGGTCATACCCACAAACCCCTGCGATCGCTTGGCCGTGGCCGAAACGTCGACCTCGGGCAGGTCGAGTCCCTCGCCCACGTCGATGCCCTCGGCCTTGAGGATGGCCAACTGCTGCAAGGCATACTGGCCGGCTGGGGCGTCGCCGTGTTGGCCCACGATCTGTCGATACAGCGTGACGGCCCGATCCGATTGGCCCTTGGTGTGGGCCTCGGCGGCGCGATCAATCTGCTGGGCGGCGGCCCACACCTCGCGGAGCGTCCGGTCACGACGGATCTTGCCAATCTCGTCGCTGGCTTTGCGCTGCACCGGTCGCATGGCCGCGTACTCGCGTTGGATGGCGGCCAACTGCACGGCGGCCAGCAAGGTTTCGTCCTCGCCCAATTTCTCCAGGGCCTCTTCGATGGCTTTCTCGCCATCGCCGGCAAGTTGCTCGGCCAGGTTGATCGCCCCCTTAACGCCCTGAGCGTAGGTTTCCATTTCTAAGTACGGCGCCACCGCCTGCACGGCCGCCGTGCGGTCGCCTTCTTGCAAGGCGTTCTGCGCCTTCTCGGCATTGGCCTGCACGGTCCGCAGTTGTTCGGGCGTGAAGAACCGACCGGCACGCGCCAGGTTGGCCTGCATGTGGGCCGGGGTCAGCAGTCCCGTGCCCGAGGCCAGCACGTGCCCATCGCCGCGGACGTAGATCGCAAAGGGCAGGGTGATGGTGTCTCCGCTAGGCGGCCACTTACCCAGCACCTTACTGCCTTCTTCGGAGGGATAGACCACCGGGGCTAGCAGATAGGCCGCCACGGCCGTACGTAGTGGGGGAGAACTGGTAAACTCGCGCTGAATCTCTTGCACCTGGGCGGCACTGGCCATGATCACCAAAATGGGCCGGCCCGTCTCGCGGGCCTGCAATTCAATCTGGTCAACGTTGGCCCAAAGCGGACTGGCCCAGGTGGCCAGCACCAGCGGCAAGACCCAGACCATGCGGCCGAAGATGTGAGTCGCCATCATCGGTCAAACCTCCCCAGGGAACGATGCTCGTTCGACCCTTGGAGTCTAATGGGCCGCCGCACGGCGACCAACCGGCCCGACGAGAATTTCCCGGCCTCGGCGGCAAGACCCGCCCACGTAAACCGGCTGCCTTGCCCAATCGGCTGGCCCAGGACCCAAACGCCGCGCCCAGGCGGCACGGCCGGTCATGTCCCCTTCGAGACCGCTTGCGTCCAACAACACATTCTAATGGGTGGTGCGGTTGGGGCATCCCCCGCGAGTTGTGCGGCCGCTCCTAGCACCGGGTTTGGAAGATCATCCGTTCGACTGGTGGCTTGTCCACCAGTGTGGGACTCAGTCGGACAGTGCCGCCTACGGCTTCCTGCAAGAGTTTGGGAACGCCACTGGCGGCACCGAGACTGGTCGAAGTGTCGCGCGGGAATCGGTCGGCAGCCAGAAAGGGGGTCGCTCACACGGAGCCGCGGAGGCGCGGAGGAATTCACAAGTGATACAACGATCGAAACGAGCGTGAACCGGATCGTCAAAGGTTCCGCGCCCTCCTACTCCGCGTCTCCGTGTGAACGAAAAAAACCAGCATGTGGAGTGTGTCGCCATCGGCCGCTCGGCGCACAAGTCTTCGAAAGGCACTGCTGGCGCGTGTATCGTTCGCGGTGCTGCGCAGGAATCAGTAAGTTGCTGGTGTCCCGCGTGTTACGAGAACATCAGTTGAAGGAGAGCAGGCGTTGTCAAACACTGGTGGACAAGCCACCAGTGCCACAAACGCTGTTGCCAAACGATTGAAGGAAGCATGAGTAAGACCGCGCCCCATGCGGCGAGATCAGGCTTCGCTGGGCGTAATCATGGTGGTGCCTTCGAGGTCGCCGGGGTCGATGGTCACGGCAACGACCATCCGCTCGGGTTCGCGAATCTGCTCGGTCAGGGCCCCGCCCAGCATTTCGGCCAGGCGGCGGGCGACCGTCAGGGCCAGGGGGCCGGGATCCAGGCCGGGGCCAGCTTCGGGCCGACGCCCGTTGGCGGCCCGCGGTCGGCGTCCGGTGGCGGTGCAACGCAGCCGGACTGGCTCGCCATTGGGCTCGATCACATCCAGCACCAGCACGACTTCGCCGCCTTCGCAATCGCGGATGGCCAGCGTCAACAGGTTGGTCAGCAGTTGCCGCAGCCGGGTGGGATCGGTGTGGACCACCGCTGGTACGGGCCCGGCAAACTCCGAGCGAAGCGTGACCCGGCGGGCTTCGGCCTGCGGCCGCATTTGGGCCAGGACCTCGCCCAGCAGATTGGTCAGGCGAAAGTCAATCCGGTTGTGCTGAATCGTGCCGGGCTCAATCCGGGCCACATCGGCCAGGTCGTCCAGCACCGCTAACAGAACCTCGGCCTGCCGGCGGACGGCCTCCATGCCACCGGCCGAAGCCAACAGGCCTGGCGGCAGGCTGCCTTGTGCCGCGGAAGCATCCCAGTCGGCCGAGTCGTCGCGGCCCGTCAAATCGCTGGCCCCGGTCGATGGATCCGCCCGCTGCTGCGCAGCTGCCAGCGTGGTCTGAACCGATTCCAGCAACCGGATCAGCGGGCCCCGCAATTCCTGGCTGATTTCGGCCAGCACGTGGTTTTTGCCTTCGTGGGCCTGTCGGGCGGCCTCGGCGTACAGTTGCATCGCCCGATTGGCGTTTTCGAGCGCGGCCGAATGGCTCATCAATTCGGCTTCGGCCCGTCGGCGGAAGGCGACTTCGTTTTGCAAGCGTCGGTAGGACTGCTCCAGCTCGTGGGTGCGTTCGCCCACCAAACGCTCCACCAGCATTGCGCGACCGCTGCACGCAAACACGACCACGCTCAGCAGACCACTGGCCAGCACCGACATCAACAGCACGGCACCCAATTGCCACGAGATCGCCCGTTCGACCGCCGCGTGGGGCAGGCCGAACTCCAGGGTCCAGGTCCGATCGGCGATCGGCACCGTGTGGACCGCCTGGGCAAACCAGTTTGGGCGGTCGGCCGGGTGCGACGGCGGTTCGCCCAATTGCAGAATCAGCGGATCCTGGTTGCCGCGGGCGTTGTCGTAGACGCGCAGCACGCTGGCTGGATTGGCCAACTTGGTTTGGGCCAGTTCCAGCAGCAATTCGATCGGAATCAGCACCACATGCAACGAGCGAACCCGGATGCCGATCTCATCGTCGTGGTGGGCTCCGGGCACGGGACTCATGAAGTCGGTTTCGCCGGCTGGCAAAATCATGGGCAAAACGTGCAGGCGACGGCCATGCAGCTCGATATGGCCAACCCGCCCGGCGGCGACGGAGTTGCCGCGATGAGCGGCTTCGATGCCCCAGGCGATCTCGGGCACACCGGCCAGATCCCAGCCGTCGGCGACATCCTGGTGCATGTCGGTCAGCAGGGTTTGAACAGGAGCATGGTACGGCCGCCGTCGCACGACCTGATCGTCATCCTCGGAGGCCGCATCGCGGAGCGGGCGGAACCCCTGCTCGTAGTGCTCGCGGACCGCGGGAGGAAACATCCAGGCGTGTCCCAAGGCCACGATGCTGGCCTCGTCGGCGAGCATCCGCCGGGCGAAGCGGGCGAAGCGTTGGGGGGTGAAGCTGGCATCCACCTCGTACAGCGATTGCACCGCCGTCAGCACCGACACGCCTTTGCGGGCCGAATCGCGCAAGGCGTCGGCCAGGGCCTCGGCCTGGCGTTCAAAACTCCGCCGCACCTCCTGAGTCTCGGCCCGCATCGTGCCCGTAATCACCAGCGTGACCAGGGCCAACCCCGCGACCAACGGCATGGCGATGGGCCAACGGCGAGTGCTCCAGGCCGGGTCATTCCAATACAAAATCACCAGCGTCAACGGCGCAAACAGCAACACCCCCAGGGTATCGCCTAACCAGAACACCAACCAATGGATCAACGGTTCGCTGACCGTGTTGGTCCAGGTCAGGGCCAACACCGAGACACTGGCCGAGATCGTACAGGCCACCGGCCCGCCGGCGATCAAAAAGGTCAGCACTTCGCGAAGCCGCACCAACTGCGACGGCCAACCGATCAACATGCGAATCAGCAGCACACCAACAATCGCTTGCAGGACGACCGCCCCACCGGCACAGGCGAGCAACATCAGCACCCACGGATCGTTCCAATCCAGGGGGCTGTGCAGCACCAGCAGCCCAAAAGCCGTCAACAGGGCCGGCCAATAGCGCAGGCCGCCCACCAGCAAGGCAACCAGGCCAATTCCGGCTGGTGGCCAAAGCGGCGACGTATAGCCCGGCATGATGGCCAGCGCCAGGGCCGCCAGACCCGTGGCATATAACACCACGGTCAGCACCAGCACCCAACCCAACCAACGCAACACACTGGGCGATTCAGACGTGGACGAGACATTCGTCACGGGCCGCGATCCTTGCTGATAGAGGCGGGCGGTATTCTGGCGCTCGCCGCGGGCCGCCGCTATAGTCTCTCTGTCGGGTGAATGATTCTTGCCGGGGGAGGGGCATCCCCCTATTCTGATTGTAACGGTTGCAGCGTGCTGATTGCAGCGGCATCGGGGGGCGGTTAAGGTCAAGGATGTCCGTGTGAGCCGGCGTTTTTTCTGGATAACCGGGTCGTATTTCCGGTCCTCCGGGGCACCACTGGGTTGCCGCCATTCCCTTGGGAATGCCCGCGGCCTTCGCTCGGCTCGCGCGTCCGTCCTTCCAGCATCCGACCCCCGACGGAGCTTGAGTCATGGCCATTGCCGAATCGCAGACCCCGCGTCGCGTGGATCCGCCCCAACGGATCGAACACACCCAATGCTTTATCGATGGGCGTTGGCTGGATAGCGCCAGCGGAAAGACCTTCGCCACGATCAACCCCGCCACCGGCGAAGAGATCTGTCAGGTGGCCGAGGGCGACAAGCAGGACGTCGACCTGGCGGTCAAGGCCGCGCGGCACGCCCTGGAGCAAGGCCCCTGGTCGAAGTTCAGTGCCTCGGAGCGGGCCCGGCTGATGTACCGGCTGGCCGACCTGATGGAGCAGAACATCGAAGAGCTGGCCGCCCTGGAGAGCCTGGACAACGGCAAGACCTATCGCGATGCCCTGACCATCGACCTGCCCGGGGCGATCAACCGTTTTCTGGATTGCCAGCGCCCGGCTCTGCTGATCGTGATGGAAACCGAGCTTTGGCCCAATACCATTGCTGCCTGCAGCCGGCGCCATATCCCCGTGGTGCTGGCCAACGCGCGCCTGTCCGACCGCTCTGCCCGCGGCTATCGACGGCTGGGCAGCCTCGTGCGCACCATGCTCGGCCGACTCGAACAGGTCGCCGTCCTGGCCGAGCCGGACGGCCAGCGTTTTCTGGCCCTGGGCTTGCC
>JBJHDE010000158.1:0-9904 GCA_050486385.1 Planctomycetales bacterium
GTCCTGGTCAACGTCTTCTTCGTTGATGTACTCGTCGGCAAGCTGAATGGTCCGCAGAATCAGCCGCGCATCCGGCGGACCCACCGCCAGCAAGTACTTGCGCTCGTTCCCTCCCCGAGCGGCGTGCGCCATCTCCTTGAGCACCGTCATGGCGTTCTCGGCATTCGGGCTCATCACCGTGACCACCACGTCGGCCACCTCGAGCGCCTTATTGCCGTGGCTCAACGGCACAACGTGGCTGTCGGGGCACTCGTGCCCACTGCGCACCAGCCGTTCTCGAACACGGGCGCTGAGCGCCTCGTTATCGCTGACCACAAATGCTTGCATGCGATATCCTTCGACCCGGCTCGTCGCGAGTGAGGGCCAAGTCCTCACCCAAAAGGGCTGTCGCGGTCCTGGCGTGGGCTGCCAGGCTGTCGGGGCCCTCAGCTTGCATTGTCAAGTCTGCTCCGCAATGGGTCAACCGCCCCTGGCGGACGCCATTTCGCGTGGGGGTGGGGGGCTGGTTCGCATACAAGCTTTGGGCCGAACGCACCGATTGCGTAAGCAGACCTCAAACGGGCAGACCTCGCCGAATGGACCAGCAGGTGGTAAATCGAATGGCTGGGAGTCGCCCGCCTCCCAGAGGTGTTGGCTTGGCCAGTGGTTGTCCCCAGCGGGTGGTCAGCCGAAATCGCCCCTCAATTGGGGATTAGCCCAGGCGTTCAGCACGTCGACCAGCAGGTTGACCAGGACGAAACTGCCCCCGATGGTCAGCAGGCAGGCCTGCAACAACGGATAGTCCCGCTCGCCCAGGGCCGTGAGCACGAGCCGCCCCATACCCGGCAAGTTGAAAAACTCTACAATCACCACCGAACCGCCCAGCAGATAGCCCACCTGCAAGCCCGCGATGGTCAGAATCGGTGGCAGGGCGTTGCGGAGGGCGTGCTTGCCAATCACCCGACTCGGCGACAGCCCCTTGCCCCGGGCGGTGCGGATGTAGTCGCTTTGCACGACCTCGCCCAATGCCGCGTAGGTCATGCGGGCCAACACCGCCGCCACGGCCAGGCCCAAGGCAACCGAGGGCATCAGCATGTGGGCGAAGCTGCCCCAGGGGTCTTGCCACCAGGGGACCCAGCCACCACTGGGCAGCCAATGCAACCGCAGTGAAAAACCCAGGATCAGCAGCGTTCCCAGCCAGAAGCTGGGGATGCTCAGGCCCACCAACGACACCAGAAACACCAGGGCCTGACCCAATCGACCCGGCCGCGTGGCCAACATGCCCAGGGGAACACCGATGCAGGCCGCCAACAGCGCCGCCATGCTGGCCAGTTGAATGGTCACCGGGGCCGCCTGGGCCATGCGGCTGGCCACGGGTTCGCCACTGGCCGACTGACCCCAGTTGCCCGTCAGAAAGTGCCCCAGCCACACGACGTATTGCTCGGGCCAACTGCGATCCAACCCGTACTCCTGACGCAGCCGCTCGGCCGCCTCGGGCGTGTAGTTCAGCCCCAGCAGGATCTCGGCCGTATCGCCGGGAATGAGTCGCACCAGGACAAACACCAGCACGCTCAGGCCGAACAGCGTGAGCAGCGTGAACAGCAGGCGGCGGACGATGGCGGCGATCATGGTGCGGGCCGTCCTTCCGCCTGAATCGCCGCTTGGGTCCAGGGGCGCATCGATCCGCTGGTGTGAGGCTCCAGCCCCGTGACCCAGGTGCGATGAGCCACGACCTCGGGATTCACATACAAAAACACCATCGGCGCCAGTTCGGCGATCCGCCGCTGCAGGGTGTGATACAGCGCAATCCGCTCCTCACGCTGGGGACTGCGGCGGGCGGCTTCGATCAGGCGGTCGACCTCGTCATCCGAAAAGCCCTGCTGGTTGTAGGCCCCGTCGGAATGAAACAACTCGGCCACAAACTCGTCAGGCTCAACGAATCCCGACCAGCCCACCACGGTGCATTGAAAATCCCGACGATTCAGCCGTTGATAGAACACGCCCGGCTCCAAGGCTTCGAGCGTCACGCGGATGCCCGCTTCGGCAAGCTGTTGCTTGAGCATCTCGCCGGCCCACACCTGATCGGCCCGGCGGGCGTTGACAATCATCACCAGCCCCAGACCCTCGGACCAGCCGGCTTCGTGCAGCAGCGCCCGAGCCCGATCGAGGTCGCGGGCCGGATACACCGCCTCGTCCAGGGCCGCCCAGGAGTCCGGCGGAATCGGCCCGGCACGCAGAGCCGTCGCGCGGCCGAACTTGACGGCTTGGATCAGGGCGTCGCGATCCACCGCCCAGGCAATCGCCTGCCGCACGCGGACATCGTCGAGCGGGGGCTGCGTGGTGTTCAGGCCGATGTACTCCCAAAAGGTCCCGGGCACACTCTGCAACCGCACGTCTTGGGCGGTTTCCAGAACCTTGGCGTCGTGGGCCGGCACCTGTTCGAGCCCATCGACCTCGCCGGTCCGCAGGGCCAGGCTCCGCGAGAGGGCATCGGGCATGGGCCGCAGCTCCAGGTGATCGGGGCCCACGCCGCGCCCCGGGGCGGCTTCCAGCAGCATCCGCCGACCTCGCTGCCAGTCGGTCAGCCGATAGGCCCCGCAGCCAGCCTCGGCGAACCGCCGCGGATCGCCGCCAGCGAGCTGCTGGTCGTCGAGGATCGCATTCATCGGGTGGGCCAGATGCGTGGGCAGCGCCGCCGAGGGTTCGCGCAGCTCCAGCTCCACGGTCCAGCGATCGGGCGTCTCGATCCGCTCAATCACCGCCAGATTCCCGCCCCGCACGCCTTGGCTTTGAATGCGGCGGAGCGACGCGCGGACCGCATCGCTGGTGACCGGCCGCCCCGTGTGAAAGCGGCGATCCGGATCGAGCGTGAGTGTTAGCCGTCGGCCATCGTCGCTGGTGTGCCACTCGGTGGCCAGGTCGCCCAACAGTTCGCCCTGGGCAACATCGCCGTATCGCAACAGTGTGCCGTGCAGATTCTCAATCATCCGCATGCTTGCCAGGTCGGTCACCTGATGCGGGTCCAGGCTCTGGGCATCGCCCGCGGTCGCCAGCACCAGCGTGCCAGCCGGGCGATTCCGTTCGATCGGGCGTTCACAACCGGACAGCATCAGCCCGAGCAGGCCGATGGCCAACACCCGAGGGACCACGCCGCGGCCCTCGCCCCGACGGTGCAAACCATCGGCGCGAGGCCACGTTGTTCGCCAGCACAAATGAGTCCACTGCACCGGGTTCGTCCGACTTTCCTTTAGCTACCGCGGACAAGGAATTGCACGCACACCGGGGCGACGAGTTGGAGCGGTGTGCCCGTCGCGGAGAGCTTGCCGTTCTCGGGGTCGATCTTGAAGACCACCACGTTGTCGCTGTTCTGATTGCAGGCGATCAGGAACTGGCCGGTGGGATCGATGTTAAAGTTCCGCGGCGTCTTGCCTTGGGTCGGTTCGTGACCCTCGGCCGTGAGCTTGCCGCTCTCGGGGTCGATGCTGAAGATGGCAATCGTGTCGTGGCCGCGGTTGGAGCCGTACAGGAACTTGCCCGAGGGATGCACGCGAATCTGGGCGCAGGAGTACCCCGGCTGGATCTCGCCAGGCAAAGTGCTCAGGGTGTGAATTTCTTCCAGCCGCCCGGCGTCGGCATCGTAGCGAAAGGCGGTGACCGTCAGGTCCAGTTCGTTGATGACATACACGAACTGGCCGTTGGGATGAAAATCAAAATGCCGTGGCCCCGCGCCGGGCTTGAGTTCGGCGTAGGCCGGTTCGTGCGGCGTCAGGCTGCCAGCATTGGCATCAAAGCGATAGACAAACAGCTTGTCGCAGCCCAGGTCGGCCGCCATCACAAAACGGTTGTCGGGCGATGGCAAAATCGAATGGGCATGCGGCGCCTTCTGGCGGGATTCGTTAACGCTGGAGCCCTCGTGCTGGATGAAGGCCGAAGCCTCAGCGAGTTTGCCATAGCCGTCGATGGGCAAGCTGGCGATCGAACCGCCGCCGTAATTGGCGACCAAGGCGTTCTTGCCCGTGGCGTCAACCGCCACGTAGCACGGGCCGCCGCCCCGCGAGGACTGCTGGTTCAGGAAGGTCAGCTTGCCTGTCGGGCCGCCGACGCGAAACGCCGCCACCGCCCCGCCTGGCGTGCCATTGACCGAGCCGACTTCGCCGACGGCATACAGGTACAGTCCACTGGGGTGCAGCGCCAGGAAGGACGGGTTGCGAACCGCGTCGGACGATGACAATGGCTTGAGCTGGCCGCTGGACAGGTCCAGTTCGCAGACGGTGATGCCTTGGCTGCCCGGCTTCGAGTAACTCCCGAAGAAGGCCAGCATCTTGGATGGTGGGTCGTCGGCTCGGGCGACAAGTGGAGCTACAAAAAACACACCCAACACGCACAAGGCGAGGGGAAAGCAAGTCAAGCGTCGCATACGCGGGTCTCCAGCATGGGTCAGTGGTCAGCGGTCAGAATCGTCTGAGCCGACGCCATTGTGACACAGCCGGAGGCCCGGTCCAAGCTGTTGACAAGAAACGCCGGGTGATGGTCGTATCCGCCCAAGCTGGGTGAAACGGATGTTGGCAGCCAGCACCCGCGATTGGTTGGCCCTCGGCGCACGAAAAACAGCAAGCCGTCCTGGCGGGTGCCGGGACGGCTTGCTGCGTGTCCATTCGGGAGCGAACGGATGAGTGCGACTCAGATCTTCGGCTTGGGAGCCCGCGGCTTGCGGTTCAGCCGATTGAGTTCGTCGTTGGGGTTGTTGTTGTTGCCGTTGCCCATGCCGGGTTGGCGGGGCGGTGGCGGCGGGGTGAACTCTTCCTTCCAGGTCCAACCCAGCGGGGTCTCAAGTTCCTTCTGGGCCAAGTATGCCCAGGGCGTGCCGGGATGGTCGTCGACGACCCGCTTCAAGTAGGTGTGGGCGGCGGCCGACATCGACTCCAGCGTGCTGCTGGTGGAGATGTCGTCGCTATGCACCAGGATCCAGGTGTTGTTCTTGTCGTTCTCGAACTTCTTGCCGCTCTTGATCTGAGCGATCATGTGGTTGTAGCCCTCGGTGCGGACCCGCGCGGCCAAGACCCGGCCCATGGCCAGATCGTAACCAGCCTGCCACCGCGGTTCGGTGAGCTTGGGCCGATCCTTCTCGCCCTGCTTCAACACCTCATGAAGCTGAGCCAGTCGGGGCTCGAGCACGGCACCTTGCTTTTGGGCCTCGTTGCCGGCATCGCCCAGTGTCCCGTTGGAATCCACCACGAATCGGGTCCGGGGGTTGTTCATCGCGTCGGCCCCGGTCGCGGTGCTGGCCTGCACCAGCACCCGCTTGGCGGCGTTGGCCCGCAGTTCGGCGTCATAGGCCTGCATTGAAACATAGTCCGGGGCGTAGGCCCGCATGATGGCGGGATCCCAGAACTTGTAGATCAACGTCGAATTGGCGGGCGTGTCGCCGCGTCCCCCACGGCCCGCGGTGCGTGCTGCGCCCGAGCGGTTCGGGTGGACCGAGAAATAGATTCCGCCACTCTCCATGCACAGCCGGGTCAGGGAGAACGGGCCAAAGCCCGAGTCGATGTAGTTGTAGGCTTCCTGCTCGCGGCTGCTGCCCCAGAAGGCCAGCTTGACCGTCTCGGGACGCAGGCTCTCGGGCCCCTGGTAAATCGGCAACCAGTACTCGGTCTCTTCGTACTGGGGATCGCGATTCACGTAGCGATACAGCAGCGACTCGCGACCGAACGGGGCCGGCACGCCGACGCAGTAGACCGGCATCTGATTCCGCTTGACCACGGTCAAGGCGTCTTCCATCCGATGCTGGTCCTTGCCCACCTCGTCGGTGACCACCACCAGCATCACGTTGCGGCGCTTCTGGGTCCGCCAACTGGCAAACTTCTCGGCGGTTAGACCAATGGCGGTGAAGGTGTTTTCAATGCCCGAGGGGTCATTCTCGATCTTCATGACCACCTCTTTCAGCTTCTTCACATCGTCGGTGGGCTCCTCGGTCAGCAGGTTCACCTCCTTACCGTAACCCACGATGGCCGTCAGCAAGGGCAGGTCGTCGTGCCGATTGAAGGAGTCGTGGTCGGCATCGCGGAGGACCCCCAACTCCTCGTAAATTTTCGAGAAGCGGCTGGCGATGCCCTCCCGCTGCTCTTCCAGGCTCAACGTCGAGTCGAACAGCCACACCACCAGCGTCTTCCGCTCGCGGAGGCTCTCAAGAATCTCGTAGGTGATGCGATCCACCGCGCCGGCGGTCCCCGTGGTCCCATCACCCACCCGAGCGCCCATCACGTTGCGATGGCTCTGCACCGGGGCGACCGACAGGCTGGTGTCGACCCGCACCTCGCGGATGGCGATCTCGGTCACCACCGGATCGACCTGCACGTCAATGTAGTCGGCCAACTCGATGGCCTCGACCTGGGCGATCTCAGCATTGTCGGCACTCACCGCCCCAATCAGGTCGCTGACCTCGTCCTCGTAGACCACCTCGGTGATCTCCACGACCTCGATCTCTTCGTCGTCGGCCGGATCCACATGCACCCGCAGCTCAATTTGCTGCTTCATGGGGATCATCAACCAGAAGAACAACACGAGGAAGGCCGCCCCGTGGACCACCATACTGGTGAGCCACGCGAAGGTGTCACCATCAATGGGGGTGTCTTCTTCACCCGTCCACTCTTGCCATCTGCTTCGTAGCCGATTGATGAGACCACTCATTCAACACTCCTCGCCGCGGGGACTGCGGTTTTGCGATACCTGGGCCAACCCGTTTGACCGAGCCAGCCCCTAACTTCCAGCCATCATTACTCTATCTGTCTCTCTCGCCGCCAGACCCGCGACACCATCTTTCGGGGGCCCTGGCTCCGTCCCACTCCTGCGCTCGGGGAGCGAGGGGGGACGTTCGCGTCACTCTGTTCGTTTGATGTGGGAGGATTATTCCCGACTCCCGAGCGATTCTACCAACTTTCGATCGCCCATGCCAACACAATTGGCGGGGAGCCGATCAGCCGGCCACCCGGCAGCCAATTGGGCGAAGAACCCCCTCCTTGTGGATCACTGCACCCTCTCATCTCGGGGCTAGGGCGACGCAATCACTTCTCTGGCCACACTCGATACCCCAAGGGGTGTTGGGGTGTCGCAGGCTTTTTCCCAGAATCGAACCAACTTTTCTCGATCGACCCAACCGGCCGTCGAGTACGTAAGAACACCAGCCTGTGAGGGGCGAAATGTTTGACCCGTGTTGTCGGTGGACTTATTATGGATGCCATCGGCGCAGCCTCCTGCGCCCATCCTTAGCAATTACAACAGCTTAGGGTCACCAACGCAGGGTGGGTCCGGCAGGCGTCCCCGGACAAATCCGACCAAAACACTGTTGGCGTCCCCCCAATCCGTCTTGGCCCGCTTGTTGAAGGAACCTTTGCCGATGACCCATCTCCGCCGCGGACCGCTCTCGGCCTGGACTTTTGTGTGTGGCGTCGCCCTGTGCCTGGGGTTTTTGGGCGTGGCCCAGGCCCAGGCTCAGCCGCCGGAGGGCATGCGGTTGCCTCCGGCCGAGGACGTGACAATCCGCAGTTGGCTGGTGGGCCAGAACGGGCCCATCGTCGATCTCAAGGCCACTTACTATGCCAGCACCGTCGGCAAAGAGGCCGTGCCCGTCGTGCTGTTGCACGAGTTCAACGGCAGCCGCACTGACTTTGGCGACTTTCCCGCCCAGCTTCAGAAGGCCGGACATGCCGTGCTGGCCGTCGACCTGCGAGGGCACGGTGGCAGCACCCAAGTCAACACCATGAACCGCCCCCTCACGGCCGAGCAACTCCGCACGGCCGACTTCCGCCGCATGGCCGACCAGGACCTGGAGGCCGTCAAGCGGTGGCTGATGGTCAAGCACAACGAGGGCGCTCTGAATATCGAGCGGCTCACCCTCATCGGCGCCGAAATGGGCAGCGTTGTCGCCGTCAACTGGGCCGTCATCGACTGGAGCTGGCCCGTGCTGGCCACCGGCAAGCAAGGCCAGGATGTGCGGGCGCTGGTGCTGCTGTCGCCGACCTACAACTTTAAGGGCTACAACATCACCCAGGCGCTCAACACGGCCCCCATGCAGCGCCAACTCTCGGTGCAGATCGTCGCCGGATCCAAAAACACCCGGGTCGCCGGCGAGGCCACCAAGATGCATCGCCTGCTGGAGGGCGCGCGACCTCGACCGACAAATCCGGAGGATGTCGTCCGGTTTCAGAGCCTGTTTCTCGATACCCCCGAGACCGACGTCCAGGGCACCAAACTGCTGGACCCCCGGGTCCAGATCCGGGACCGAATCCTCAAGTTCATCGAGCTGCGGGCCGTCAATGCCGAGCGGCCGTGGCAGGCCCGACGGGATCCGTTGAATGGCTGATTCTGGTAGCTCTCGGCCGGCCGTGTCCGTGGCCCCTGGTTCCGCCCGCGACAAAGCTGGCCTGGAGCTTCAGCCGTTGGTGCTGTTGGTGGCGGGGCGGCTCGATCCGCGGGGGCGCTGTCGCTACACGTTGCGGTTGGCCGAGCACCTGCCGCCGGCGGGATTCGACGTCGAGGTCATCTGCCGGGGCGGCGAGTTGCTGGCCAACACCCCGTTGCGGACCACCAACATCGTTGATCGCCCCGACCTCGATTTGCCCATCTGGAGCCAATGGGTCCGTCGCGAACTGCTGTACCGCGAACGCTCGCAGCGTCCCAGTCTGGTGCATGCCCAAACGCCCGACGAACTGCCCCTGGCCGATTGGCTGGCCCGCCAGTTTCAGGTGCCGTTGGTGGCGACCGTCCACGACTTTCTGCCGCCCAAACGCCGCCTGGCCTATCGTCCCCGCTACGGTGGGCGGATCATTGCCGTCAGCCGCGCGGTCAAGGCCGACCTGGCCAGCCGTCGCGGAATCGACCCCGATAGCGTGCGGGTCATTCCCAGCGGGGTGGAATGGATCGAGGTTCCTACACCCTGCGGCCTGTCGGATCCCCTGGCGCCCCGGGGACTGAACACCATCCCGCCGCCCGAGCTGCGGATGCCGGTGGTCGGCACCATGGGACCGCTGGAACGCACCAAGGGTCACGATTTTCTGTTGCTGGCGGCCCGAAGTTTGCTCGACTCGGGGCTCAACGTCCACTTTCTGATTGCCGGGCGAGGGCCCGAGGAGACCCGGCTGCGACGCATGGCCCGCGACCTGCGGCTCAGCGAGTCGCTGACGTTCATCACCGATATTCTGGAATTCCCCGTCGCCCTGCAGGCGCTCGACATCTTTTGCCTGCCAAGTTTGCAGCAGGGCCTGGGCTCGCTGATGCTGGAAGCCATGGTCCGCGAGAAAGCCGTGGTCGCCAGCCGTGTGGGTGGCCCCGCCGAATTGCTGACCGATGGCGAAACCGGCTTGCTGGTCACGCCCGGCCGGCCCGATGAATTGGCCAACGCCGTGCGACGCCTTCTGCAGGACCCCGCCTTGATCCGCCATCTTGGCACCCACGGGCGGCGACTGGTGGGCGAGCGATTCACCGTCGAGCGGATGGTCGACGAGACCAGCGGCCTGTACCGCAAGATCCTGGCCCGGGCCATGCTGGCCGCGTGATGCCCCCCCCTGAGCCGCTGGCCCAGCTCCCCAGCCTCGGTGCGAAACTGGCCTTGGGGCAATCCGCCCCATTGGCCTATAACCGCTGGCGGTTGCCCACATCCTGACTCGCCAGGAGCTTTTTGATGCGCACGATCCGCCTGTCCGCCGCCCTGCTGATTCTGAGCGTCGGCGCCGTGGGGCTGGTCGCCAGCGAACCGCGGTTGCTGCCCGTTGTGCATGAGATGGAACCGCTGGTTCAACCCACCCAGCCGCAGTCGGCCGTCCGCAACGCCTGGAGTTGGGAGCCCATCGCCGAGCCGGTCGACAGCCCGGTCAGCCAGGTCATCCCCACCAACTACCCCGAACAGTACGTCCCGGCCGAAGAATTGCCC
>JBJHDE010000159.1:0-9822 GCA_050486385.1 Planctomycetales bacterium
TATCGCACTGCTTGCCAGCATGCAGTGGCACACTTTTTGATGAAGCAAGTGCACTTGGGCGCTGGCAACTTCGAAGCCGCAAGCAGGCAGCGCGTTCAGTCGTCATGGCCGCGGATTTGACTGGCCACCGCTTTCACACGCGACCAAAGCTGGGGGGAGACGTCATGGGGGCCGGTCGATGCAATTGCGGTGAGGCAAGCATCCGGTGACGTGCGTGTCTGGATCGCCATTGCCGCGGCCGCGATGGCTGGTGATCGACTCATCCCCGCGCTGCAAGCGAGAAGTGTGCGAATGTTGTGTTCGATAAGCGCGACGACACAGCGAATGGCCAGTTCGATGGTGGCGTTGGGGTTGCCGTCGCCGTCGTTCAGGGGAAAGCGACAGTAAATCATGTCGCGGGCCAATTGAGCCGGCGGTTCATTGATCGCAAGGTCAACAACCACGGCAATTCGTTGGTCGGCGAGGAGTCTCAGGTCGCGGGCGTCCATCGCGTTGCCGACGAACAAACAATCGAGATGGACTGCGCGGATCATGCGGGGTGCCTCGCTGATGACATGAACGTCATGCCTGTTGGCCAAGCGGTCCATGAATTACAACTGGATGAGCCGCGATCCGCCGGTGTGCCACGGCTTATCTACTGGCAAGCCGTGTTGCAAACGGTTCACGTTGCCTGGAATGGTTGCGCTTCGAATTGACTGCTTGATGTCTACTGCCTATCGCACTGCTTGCCAGCAAGCAGTGGCACACAACTTTTGATGAAGCAAGGGCACCCGTGGGCTTCGAATCGACTGTTCAATGTCTACTGCATACCGCACTGCTTGCCAGCAAGCAGTGGCACACAACTTTTGATGAAGCAAGGGCATCCGTGGGCTTCGAATCGACTGTTCAATGTCTACTGCCTATCGCACTGCTTGCCAGCAAGCAGTGGCACACAACTTTTGATGAAGCAAGGGCACCTGGGCGTCACTCGCGAATCTTGACATGGTTCTTTAGGAACTCTTTGTACTGCTGGTCCAGGGTCTCGTAGCTTTCGCCAGTGAGTTGCGAGAGCGAGTCGGGCCGACTGCCGGCGGTGTAGACCAGCCGAATGTAGTCGAGCAGGGCGTCGCGGTAGCGGGCGTCTTGGCCGTGCAACAGAAACGTGGTTAATCCGGTGGCCTGGCTGTAGATGGCGGCAATCTCGGGATCGCGGACAAGTTGCAACATGCCGTAGTTGGTCAGCTCGGCCAGGGGCTTGTACCAGTCCAGTTCCAACGCCCGATAGGCCGCCGCACGGAGCCGATCGTTGCGGGTGCCGCCGATGACGTAGTAGCCGTTGTGTTCGGTGAGGGTCTCCATGTAGCAGGCGATGCCTTCCACGATCCAGAAGTTCCAGCGCAGGTTGTCCCAGTACCGCGGCTTGCCGCTTTGGGCCCGCATTTGCGGATTGACTTCGCTGAACAACTGGTGGGTGGCCTCGTGCAGCAAGGTGATCTCGCTGTACTCGCTGCCGGCAAAGAAGTAGGCCTTTTGCTCGTTGCCGAAGTAAATGCCGGTGCTCTGGGTGATGTCGCCCGCCGCGGCGCTTCGCAAGGCGTCGACGTATTGCTGCTTGTCGCCGAAATAGACGACATCATGCAGATGCCGGCGGGGACTGGTCGAGCTTCGCGGTGGCTTGAGCACCGCGGCCTGTTCGCCCGGGGTGGCCCAGACCCGAAAGAACATTTCGCGCCAGACCCAGTTGAGTTCTTCGAGCTTGCGGGCCAAGCGGACGCCTTCTTCCAGGCTGTCGTTGGTCTGCACGCGGTAGTGCTCGGTCTCGACGACCCAGCCGTTTTCAATATCGCGACGGGCCTCGGCGTCCCGCTCGGCCGAGACCCAGGCATCGCGGACCAATCGCCCGCCGACCCGCAGGGTGCCGATATGGCGCAGGCCCTGCTCGTAGCGTTCCACCTGCGAGTTCCGCAGCCAGCCGAAGCGATCGTGCCAGACGTAGCCCTGGCTGATTTGCCGGACCTGCCACTGCGAGAGCCACTCGCCGCGGTAACGCTTGAAGCCCAGCAGCTCGCGATACTGGTCGTTGTCGGGATCCTGGCGACAGGCCTCCAGCAGCAAGGTGCGGGCCAGGGGGGGATCTCGGTCGCCGACGGCCTGTTCGGCCAGAGTCAACAGCCGCTCGCCCTGCTGCTTACGGGCGTCCCAAAATTGCCGGAACCACTCGGCCTGGTCGGCCCCGGCCCCCTCGGGTGGTTCATGCGGTTGCACCTGGCTCGGCAGTTTCGGCACGTACCACAACAGGGGATCCCGCATGGCGACCCACTCACGGGTCTGGGCGGCCTGGTCGGCGAGTCCCCGTTGGTCGCACCACTCGGCAAGTTGTTGCATCTGGGTGGCGAAGGCGGTCTCGGACGCCCGCCAACCGTCGGAGGCCGTGGGGGTGTCGTTGGCGACCGACGGCCCGGGGGCCATGCAGACTGCCCAAACCGCCCAAATTGCGGCGAAAAGGGTCGCTCGATGCATGGGCTCTCCTGCGAATGTGCCTGAATCGGACGGGTCGCGGTGGCAGCACTCCGTTGCTGTACCCCGAGGTTGCCACACGTTGGACACCCGCCATTCCCGGGAGCACATCCCCCTGAAGGAATTGTCGGCGGGGCGGCCCTCGTCTCATTGGTTCGGTTGCTCGGGGCGTGCCACATCTATAGATTAGCCAACTTTGCTGGGTTTTCCCTCCCTAGGAATGGGATTTGGCGTGGCTCGGGCCAGGAAGGGTGGATGATGGGACGTCGGGCGTGGTGGATTGCGGCGGTGTTGGTGGCGTGGCAGGCCAACGTGCAGGCCCAGGAGGCGGGCGATGCCGACGGGTCGGTTCCCCCAGCCGTTGCCGCGGACCCTCCCCAGGGCCAATCCGCCGAGGAGGGCGAACCGTCGGCCAACGAGGAGGCCGCGCCCGAGGCCGATCGCCCGGAGATCGAGCCGCCGCCCGAGATGCCATTGCCGGAGCCCGAGCCGGAGCAACCGCCGCTGTCGGATGAGTACGGCTTTCTGCCGCTGGAGGTCTACAAGATTGACTCCAGCATCAGCACGCCCCGCACGGCCGACCTGACGGGCAACGGTCGCCTGGACGTGGTGGTCTTCAATGCCGATGCCAACCGCGTGGACCTGTTGTTGCAGCGCGACGAGGGCCAGCCGATTCCCGACTCGGTCGCCCCGAGCCGCCCCAATCAGTTGGCCTCGTCGCAGCGGTTGCAGCACGAGCGAGTCCCCCTGGATCGCCCAGTCTCGTCGGGCGATGACCTGATACTGGCCGATGTCAACGGCGATGGCCGCCCCGACCTGGTGCATACCAGTCGCGACGAGTTGGTTGTGCGACTCAATCAGGGAACCGACGACCGCGGCGTACCGGAGTGGTCGCCCAGTGTGCTGATGCGGCTCCGCGAGAGCGGGATTGGCGGATCGTGGCGGCTGGCCCATGCCACACTCGACGGCCAGGATCGCAGCAGCGTGTTTGCCATGAGCGGCCAGGAAACGCTGATTCTGACCGCTGACGACGAGGCCCAATTCGACCAACCTCGGCGACTTTCCAACACCGCCAGCACGCTGACACGCTTGTGGGTCGCCGACCTGGACGGCGATGGCCGCAAGGACCTGATTTTCTACGACTCCAGCGACGACGAATTCCCGTTGGTCGTGCGGTTGGCCACCCAGCACGGCGAGTTCGGCCCTGAGCATCGGCTCAAGATTCCGCCGCCCCGGGCGTTGGATATTCTCGATTTGGATGGCAAGGCCGGGGCCGAGGTGCTGCTGCTGGAACGCGCCACCGGTCGGCTGCGGGTCTACAGCCTGCGATGGCGCGAGACGCCGGATGTGGTCTTGCAGCCGCTGGTGCAGTATGGGCTGCCAAACAGCTCCAACACGCCCCGGGCGTTTGGTGTGGGCGATATTGATGGCGATGGTCGCGACGACGTGGTGTTGGCCGACACGACCGAAGCCTTGATGCACGTGTTTCTGCAAGACAAAGACGGCGGCCTGCGGGCCCGACAGGAGTTTCCCGGGCTGTTGGGCATCTCGAGCCTGGCGATTGCCGCCACTAACCGCGGTGGTCGAAGCGAGCTGTACCTGGCCAGCGAACGCGAAAAGGTGCTGGCCACCAGTCGCTGGCAAAAGGGGCGGCTGACCTTTCCCGAAGTGCTGCCCTTGGCCAATACGTCGGAGACCCCGGTCGCCGTGGCCGTGGCCGATCTCGAGGGCGACGGCCGGGCCGAACTGGTGTACACCACCCATGAACGCGCAGGCGCCCGGCAGACGCTTCGCCTGCGAGCGCTGCGTCACGACCGCGACGACGGTTGGACGCCGGCCGACTTCGCCGACACCGAGGCGGTCGAGTTGGATTCCACTCGGCTGCGGGCGGCGCCCCGGCAGATTGTGGCCCTGGATGCCGATCGCGATGGCCGCGACGACCTGCTGCTGCTGGGCGATCGCGCCCCGCTGACCTATCTGGGCACCAGCCCCCTGGGCATTCCGCAATGGACCGAGGGCGTGGGGGATCGCCTGGGCGAGGCCAGCCCCTTGCAGGTGACCGTCGCCCGGGTCGGCGGCTATTCCATTTTTGTGGCCAATCGCGGGTTCAGCCGCCGCTTCGGTTTGGATGCCACCGGGCGTTGGGTGGTTCGCGACCAATACAACGCCAATGCCGCGGGGGCCGACATCGTGGCGACCGCCGTAATGAACATCGGCGAGCGCGAGCCGGTGATCGTGCTGGTCGACAGCGGCACCCGACGCCTACGGCTGCTGCGTCGCGAGGACGGGCTGTATCGGCCCTGGCGGACCATGCCGCTGCCGTCGTTGGCCATTCAAGGCGTCGCCACCGCCGACCTCAACGGCGATGGCCGCGACGACCTGGTCCTGCTGGGCGGCGATCGGATGCTGGTGTCGTTCTCCGGCGAGGGCCACTTCGCGCTGACTGAGACGAGCCACTTTGAAAGCGAACTCGAGACCGGTCGGCCGTCGAACTTTGTGGTCGGCGATCTGGGCGGCGGCCGCGAGCCCGAAGTGGCCTTGGTCGATACCGGCGAGAATCGCATCGAGCTGATCACCCTCCGCGACGGCCGTTGGGCCTCGGCCCTGCGATTCCGCGTGTTCGAGACCGCCCCCAGTCAGACCGGCGGCGGCGAACCCCGGGCATCGCTGGTGGCCGACCTGACCGGCAACGGCCTGGATGACCTGCTGCTGATCGCCCAGGATCGCGTGCTGATCTATCGGCAAGACCCCGGCGTCGAGGAAGACCCGGCTGACGACGAGTCCGCCAAGTCTGATGAGGCCCCCTCCGACGACGAAGCGGGCGGCTCCGAGGCCGCCGCATCCGACTCCGACGACGAGTCCGACGGCTGACAGCTTGCCAGCGGCTGGGTATACTCCGCACCGCGAACCCACCCGTAGCACCGGCGCCCTTGGCGGCTGGTTGACGGTTGGCGCAACACGACGTCCCCCACCCTCCGCGTTGAAGCAGGAAAGGCTTGAGCCATGGCGATTGAGACCGTCGTCCCCGGAAAGACCCGTCTCGGCTGGATCGGAACCGGCGTGATGGGCCGCAGCATGTGCGGCCATCTCATGGACAAAGGTTTCGCGATGACCGTCTCGACACGGACGCAGGCCAAGGCTCAGGATCTGCTGGATCGTGGGGCTCAGTGGGCGGCCACCCCGCGTGACGTGGCCGAGCAATCCGATGTGATCTTTGCCATTGTGGGTTTCCCCAGCGACGTCCGCGAGGTGTTTCTGGGTCCGAACGGAGCGTTGGCGGGCTCGAAAGCCGGCAACATCCTGGTCGACATGACCACCAGCGAACCGTCCCTGGCCGTGGAGATCGCTCAGGCGGCTCGGCAAAAAGGCGTGTACGCCGTGGATGCCCCGGTCTCCGGGGGTGACATCGGCGCCCGGGAAGCCCGCCTGAGCATCATGCTGGGCGGCGAGGCCGAGGTAATCGAGGCCCTGCAGCCCTGCTGGGAGGCGATGGGCAAGACCATTGTCCATCAGGGACCGGCCGGGGCGGGCCAACACACGAAGATGGTCAATCAGATTCTCATCGCCACGGGGATGATTGGCGTGTGCGAAGCCCTGCTGTACGGGCACAAGGCCGGGCTCGATCTGGAGACCGTGCTCAAGAGTGTCAGCACCGGGGCGGCCGGAAGCTGGTCGTTGTCGAATCTCGCCCCGCGGGTGATCGCCAACAATTTTGATCCCGGCTTCTTCGTCGAGCACTTCATCAAGGACATGGGCATCGCCCTGGCCGAGAGCCGCCGGATGGGCCTATCCATGCCGGGGTTGGCACTGGCCCAGCAGCTTTATCTGGCCGTGCAGGCCCAAGGCTACGGCCGCAACGGTACCCACGCCCTGCAGTTGGCCCTGGCTCAGCTTTCCAACGTCGATTGGACCAACCGGGGCTGATGGGGCCACGTAGGGGCAATCGCGGCGACCGTCAGCTCCGCGTGAGCTGACGGAATCGCTCGATCAGGTCCAGCGTCACTGGCCCGGGTTTGCCGCTGCCGATGATGCGGCTATCGACCTTGACGACGGGAATCACCTCGGCGGCGGTTCCCGTCAAAATGCACTCGTCGGCCACGTAGACATCGTGCCGGGTCAGGGGAACCTCGCGAACCGGCAGGCCAGCGGCTTCGGCCAGTTCCATGACCACCCGCCGGGTCACGCCATCCAGAATGCCGGCCTCGACCGGCGGCGTGGCGACCACACCTTTCTTCACAAGAAAGATGTTGTCACCGGTACACTCGGCGACCTCGCCCCGGGTGTTGAGCATCAGCGCCTCGAACACGCCGGCCTGCAGGGCCTCGATCTTGGCCAGGATGTTGTTCAGGTAGTTCAGGCTCTTGATGCGGGGCGACAGCGCGGCCGGATGATTGCGAATCGTGCCGGCCGTGATGATCTCCAGCCCCTCGGTGTAGTACTCCTCGGGGTACAGCGTGATCCGGTCGGCAATCACAATCACCTGCGGATTGCTGGTGCGGTTGGGATCCAACCCCAGCGTGCCGGCCCCTCGGGTCACGACCAACCGGATGTAGCCATCGACAATTTTGTTGGCTTCCAGGGTGGTCAACATCGCGTCGGCCACCTCGGCCGGCGTCAGGGGGATGGTCAGCCAGATGGCATGGGCACTCTCGTACAACCGCTCAAGGTGCTCTTCGAGCCGAAACACCTTGCCGCCGTAGCTCCGCAGGCCCTCGAACACGCCATCGCCATACAGCAGGCCGTGATCGTAAACGCTGATCTTGGCGTCGTCTTTGTCGAACAACTGGCCGTTGATCCAGACCTTCAGCGTCATCGGGGCATTCCCAAAAGGGCGGTGTTGGCGTCGGGGGCCGGGGGCCAGCGGCCCCACCAAAACGGACACCACCCCGCTGGCGGCATTCGGGGCCGTGGCGGAGTGGTGAAAAAGTCGACTCGATCCGACGTTACCGTAGCTTTCGGGTCACGCCCCTTCAAGGCGACCCGCCACCAGACGCACCTGACGATCGGCCATGGCGGCGATGGCCTCGTCGTGGGTCACCATCACCACGGTCAGACCCTGCTCGGTGTTCAGCCGCCGCAGAAGTTTCAGAATCTCGCGCCCGGTCTGATAGTCCAGGTTCCCGGTCGGCTCGTCGGCCAGCAAAATCCGTGGGCCGTTGATCAACGCTCGGGCGATGGCGGCACGCTGCATCTCGCCACCCGAAAGTTCGCGGGGCTTGTGCTTGGCCCGATGGCCCAGGCTGACGGTGTCCAACAGCTCCTGGGCTCGGGTCCGCAGGAACTTCCGCTGGGCCAGGTACTCGAACACGCCATAGCCAATCATGGCCGGGGCCAGCACGTTCTCAATGGCCGAAAGTTCCGGCAGCAGGTGATAAAACTGAAACACCATCCCAAACACTTCATTCCGCAGCGTGTCGCGGGCGCGGGCCGGGCGATTGTCGATCCGGGCGCCATCCAGGTGGACCTCGCCCGAGTCGGGCTTGTCCAAGGTGCCCAGCAGGTGCAGCAAGGTACTTTTGCCCGAGCCGCTTTGCCCAGTGATCGACAGAAACTCGCCGGCGTGGACTTGCATGTCCACACCGTGCAGCACCGGCACCGGTTGAGGTCCACGGCGATAGCTCTTGCGAATCTCACAGGCCGCCAACCGAGGCGCCACATCGGCATCGGCCGCTGGTCCGAACGCCGCATGCGGACCAGGACGCGAAGCCGAACGGTTCTCGGTGGTCGATGGGGACATCGTGCTGCTCACAAAGAGAAAAACAGGTCCGAGTCGTGGAAGGGCGATCCCGCCGCACAAGACAGAAGTGTTGCTGAACGTCGTTGCAAAGTCGGCCAGTTTAGGATTTCACTCCCAGCGGAGGGCTTCCACCGGATGCAGTCTGGCGGCTCGCAACGCCGGAGCCACGCTGGCCAACACGGCAATGGTCACCGCGCCCAGGGCGATCCAGGCCACGGTCCAGGGTTCCACAATCGCCGGGATTTCATAAAAGTAATAGATCGTGGGATCAAACACCTCGCGGCCGGTCACCCAACCCAAGAAGTCGGCAATCTCGTTGATTTTCCAGACGAAGATCAATCCGCCCAACGTGCCCACCCCGGCGCCGACCAGCCCCAGCGACAGGCCGTAACCAAGAAAGATGCCCAACACGCCGGAACTGCCGGCCCCCAGGCTTTTCAGGATGCCGATATCGCGGGTCTTTTCGACCACGATCATGAAGAAGATCGCCAGGATGCCAAATCCGGCGACGGCAATGATCAGAAACAGCAACACGTTGAGGATGGCGGTTTCCATTTGCACGGCCGCCAGCAACGGGCCCTGCTTATCGCGCCAGGTGCTGATTCGAAAAATCTCGGCGGGGAAGATCCCGCTGGCGATCAGCTTCTCTTGCACCAATCGCCCCTGACTCGGATCCTTCAACCGAATCTGGATGGCCGTCACATAGCCCACGCCGGTGGACGGGTCCTGCATACCGCGGAGCTGTTGCAGCCGCTTGAGCGGCACGAACACGAAATTCGAATCGTATTCGTGCATTTTGCTTTCGTAGAGATCGACCACCGTGAAACTGGCGTCCACCGCCCGCGGCGGAATGCCAGCCGTGGGCATGGTCAGCTTGACGTCGTCGCCGGGCAGGCACGAGAACCGCACACCGCCGGCGCCATCGCGGTAGGTGGCAATCGCAAAGCCCAACACGGCGCCTGGCTCTTGTTGGGTGGCGGGATCAAAGGTCGACTCCTGCCGTCGGCCCGGTGCGGCGAAGGGATTTTCCACGCCGCCGGTCGTTTGCACGGGTCCGCGGGGCGGGGCCGGAAAGCTGCCATCGGCGGCCATGTCGCTGGGCTCGGCCCCGGGCGGTCCGAAGGGCAGCGGCGGTTCCAGGCCACTGTCGGTGGACTCATCCACCGGTTGCAGCCAACTGGGCGCCTCGGTCGGGCCGTCGGCCCCCTCAGCCAGTTCGGCCTGGGGCAGAATCGCCGAACGGTGCGCATGGGGATCGTCCAGATCATCCCACATCGTCTCGCGAAGATGCTTCCAGCGACGGTACTCCCAGCCGGCAAAGGCCATGGCCTCGCGGCTTTGGGGATCGTCCCCGCCTTGCGGATCGACCGCGTCGTAGCCCCCATCGCGAAGCTGGAAGCTGGGCTGTTTGCGGTTCTCGGGGTGTTGCAGGTACTGGGCGTAGTCGCCGGCCAGCGGTCCGTCCTCGGGAATGCCCACTACGGTGACCGCCCGCGTGAACCATTGCCCATGAAAGCGAAAACTCAGCATCGAGGGCACGCTGACTGTGGGCGTCAGGCACTCGACGTGATCGCCGACCACATGCAGGA
>JBJHDE010000160.1:0-9747 GCA_050486385.1 Planctomycetales bacterium
GCCCACGGCCACCGCGGTGTACAGCACCAGCGGCACGGCGCCCAAACCGGCAGCGACCACCATGGGGACCGGGCCGCAGATGGCCGCCAGCGCCTCGTCGGGAAGCAAGGCCAGCACCGTCCACAACGACAGAAACAGCGCGGCGATGCCCAACAGCAAGCCCAGCCATGCCGGCTGATTGGTCAGCATCAGGGCCTGCACGCTTTTCTCTTCGTACTGCTCCAACTGGGCCAGGGTCGGCCGACGATTCGGCTTCATGGTGGCCTTGAAGATCATGGCCATCAGGGGGCGAATCGCCATACGAATGATCCGCCGCGTCAGCGCCCGGCTGGCGGTGCGGGTGAAGGTGCCGAAGCTGGTTCGCAGGATATTGCGGCTGCCAGTGCGAATGATGCGTCGCAGGGCGACCCGCATGATCACGGCAAAGCCGACCGTGGCTTCGGCGGCCTCTTTGGCACGGCCTTCCACATGCTCGGCGTATTGGCTGATCAGCACAAGCGGCAGAAACACCAGCGAGACGACCGCCAACAGCGACGCCAAAAAGATAAACCGATCGAACCAGCGATCGAACGGCGACCGGGGATCGACCACTTGGTCAAACGGCAGAAGCTCGTCGCTGGTACTCATCGTAAGGCCCGCAGGCCATCGGACACTTCGGGGGGGAGGGGCAGCACGCCGGCGAGCCGTCATCCCTGGCACACCCAGGTGGGTTGACGACCCGACGCATTGTGCCTTGATGTGTCGCGGTTGGGAATCGTCCCACCAATAAAAAACGGGGTGAGTTGGCGAACCAACTCACCCCGCCGGACCCGAAGGTCCCCACGACACGCACAACGGTGGAGGGCGGACAGCGGCCCCGAAATCCTGCCCATCCCTCCAAGAAGAACCCGATGACGAAACACCACTAATGCAAGCTGCGGGCCAAACTCGCGAGTTTCTTCCCGATTTTTCTAAAGAATCTCTAACGCATGAAATTCAAACGGGTTATGGCATCCAGATTTCTTGGGGCCATCGCCCGGCAACATCGCTTGGGGGCCCCTAGCCTGGGGTTTGCCTGCTACGAAGTCGGGCAGAGCGCGCCACGATCGTGGGCAACGCTGCCCGGTTCCGTGCATCAAGGCGGCCCATGCCCAACCCGCGGGCACACCTCACACCGCCGATCGGTGGAAATGCACGTGCTTCCAGCCCGATTCGCCCCGCTGCCACACCCGGGTCTCGTTGTAGGCCGCGGTTTCGGGTGTGCCCTCCACGGTCCATCGCTGAACAAGTCGGGTAAAGGTCACCATGGCCACATCGTTGCCCAGCATCCGCACCTGGGGCCCCGCCAAACTGTTGAGCGTGGGCCAACGCACGGATTCGGCTTGCAGGGGCGGTTCAAAATAGAACTGGTGGAAGGCCAGCCCCTCAACCAAATGTCCCTCGGCTTCCGGCTCGAAAGCCGTCAGATCATCGGCACACAATCGGGCGTAGGTCGACCAGTCACGTTGACTGATGCTGGTTAAGAGTTGATGAGTCAGGTCGAGGATTTCGTCGGCAACCGGCATTGGGGGGCTCCCTTTTCGTTGGAAATGGGGATCGATTTCGTGCGTTTTCGCCCGGAATCCGTGCTGCGTTGGCCCACCAGGAACCGCTACAAAGCCGGCTCTCTTCTCGGGGCCAGGTCGGCGGGCATGAAACTTATCCTACTCATTCCGTGTCTCGAACCCTCGCGGCGACTGGCCGACGTGCTGGCCGCCTGCCCGCGGCGGATGCCCGGCTTCAGCCGTGTCGAGACCTTGGCCGTGGTGTTCGGAACTGCGCTCGATGCCGCATCCGACCCGCCTGGGGTGCGATTCGACCACACCTTACGCTTCATCCGCCCCCAGCCCTTGGGCCGGACGATGGCCCGGGGCCTGGCCGAGGCCGTCCGCCTGGGCGCCGAATGCGTGGTCGTCTTGCCCAGCGTGGACACTTTCCGCACACAAGAGGTCCCGCGACTGGTCGCCCCGATTCTCGAGGGCCAGGCCGATGTGGTGGTGGGATGCCGCTCCCCCAACCACCAAGGTTGGCTCGGGCCGGTCAAAAGCTGGGGCGACCGGGTCCATCGCCGTGTGCTGTGGGCGATCACCGGACTGGACGTGCCGCATCCCACCAGCGAGTTCCGCGCGGTCTCGCGGTCGGCCTGCCAAAGGCTGAGCCTGGTGGGCGAGGACGAGTATCTCATCGAGTCGCTGTTGCAGGCCCGGGCCGAGGGCCTGGCCGTGGCCAGTGTGTCGCTCCGCCGGCTGAGCCAACCGGCTGCTGGTGGGCGATCGCTTGTGGCGGCCCCCAGCTCGGCGAGTTCCGGCTTGCGGAGTGTACTGAGGACCGCCCTGTTGCATCGGCCGATGCGGTTCTTCACCCGCCTGGCACTCGCCTTGGCGGGCGTCGGCGGTGTGTGTGGTGGTCTGGCTTACGAACTGAACGCCCTGGGCTGGTGCCTGGCCGCGGCGGTGGCCATGGTATTGGCCGGCCTGGCCATGGTGGCGGGGGCCCTGGGCACCATGCTGGCCGCCCATCGGCGGGTCCTCGAGCGACTCATCGACGACGAGCCCGTGGCCGAGTGGATCGAAGAGGCCGACATCGACGGCCCGCGACTCGCCCTGCATCCGGCGAGCCGCGAAGCCGCTTGAAACCCGCCCGCCCCGTCAGCTTTGCCACTTCTTGGCTTGCTGCTCGTACTCGTCGACATTGTCGATGGTGACCCGATCCAGATCGAGAAACTGGATCTCGGGGTCGGGCGGCGTGCCATTGCGGATGTGGTCGACCAGCAGATCGATGCACTTCTGGCCAAACTGCCAGTACTGCTGGCCAAACAGCACCTGGACATCGCCCATCCGCAGGTGCTGAAGCTGCCCGGGCAGCGTGTCCATACTCACGCACTTGACCCGCGTCTTGTCGTAGGGCATCTCGCGTTCGGTCATCAGCGGCCAGCCGCCAATCATGGCCCAGCCAATCAGGTCGGGATGCGCCTTCTGGACCTGCTCGACCTTGCTGTAGGCCGCGGCGGGCGTCTCCTCATGGTTGAAGCCGTTGGGATCCAACAGCGTCAGGTTCTCGTGCTTCTCCAGCTCTTCCCGGGCGCCATTGACCCGAAGCTGCAAGTTGGTGGCATTCAGGTTGCCTCGCAGAATGGCCACCTGTCCGGTGCGGCCTTCCAGCAGCTTGGCCAGCTCGACGGCCACCGTGCGACCGGCTTCAAAGTCGTCGGTGCCCACATAGCCAATGCGGTCGCTCTCCTTGGCGTCCGAGTCCCAGCACAGCACCGGCACGCCTTGGGCCATGGCCCGATTGATCGCCCGGGTCACCTTGCTGGCGTCGCTGCACGCGATGGCCACGCCATCGGCCCCGCCAGCCACAAACTGCTCGATGCGGGCGGCCTGCTGCTGGGCGTCTTCGCCGTTGGGGGTGCGATCTTCAAACACCACCTGAGGGCCATCGGCCGACAGCTCAGCCGCCCGGGCCTCGGCGCCCCGCAGGGCTGCCTGAAACACGGGGTTGTCCAGGGCCTTGGCGATCACGCCGATGGTCAGCGGCTTGGTCGAGCGGTCGCCTTCGCCCTCGGCCAGGTCGCGGCGGGAACTGCAACCCCAGGGCAGGGCCAGCGTCAGGCCCGCCAGAGACACTTGATGAAAACCGCGGCGCGACAAGCGCGACGAACGAGAACCTGCCATGGCAAAATCGTGGGGCTCGGGGCAATAGAACTCTCGGGAGCAGCCCCGATTTTAAGCCCCGTCGTCCCCCGCGACCAGTCGCGGAGCCACGAGCCGAGGGGTACCAGCATTCATGCGGCCAGCCCGCCGATTCTCGCCAAGCCCCAGACAGCACGAGCCCGGCGGTATCGTCAGCGGCGGGGCGGCCGCCTGATCGAGCACTCGATGCACCAAGACCGACAACAATCCTTGCAAAAGCTCACTGCCGCACATAGTTTCGGGGGCATGTCAAAAGCCGGGAGCCTCCTCCATCGGCAGGCCACCACGGCAGGCGGATTGGTCACCGCGGCGCCAACATCCCCAATCCACCATGCCGCTCATGAGTCCTCCATGCCCATCGCTTCATGATAGTCGAGCCAAGTGAGCACGAGGTCACCAAATCTCTGCTGCAAATGGTTCACGCGAGCTTGACATCAACCAAGCAAGACATCCCGTTCCACTCACCGCGAGACTGCCCCATGGACGACTTGATGATTTTTGAGGCGATTGTCAATGACGAGCTTGACGTCATTCGCAAGCTGTTGAAGGAGCACCCTGAATTGGTGAATCACGTCGGAGGAGCAGGTGATACGCCGTTGCATGAGGCCGCTTTGCACCGCAAAGTGGCGGCAGCCACGCTGCTGCTTGAGAGTGGTGCCGACGTCAATGCGAAAGGGCATAATGGCCAAACGCCCCTGCATTATGCGGCAAGGGGAGAGTCGCCTAGCATGGTCGAACTGTTGCTTGCCCATGGCGCGGATCCGACAGTGACTGACAGTTATGGCGTCGACCCTGTGACCGAGGCCGCGTTCGACTCGCCATCGGGGACGAACACGGGATTGATCATTGATTCCATGTTGCGCCACGGAGGGGTTTACGGCTTGTTGGCCGCGATTCGCCTCAACGACATTGAGAGTGTTCGCGCCCAACTGCAAGCCAAGCCCACCGCTCTCCAGGAACTGCCGAAATTGCATCAAGTCTTCGCGATTGACATGGCGCTTGAGGATCCAGAGCTGTTGACTCTCTTACTGGATCATGGAGGAGACCCCAACGTAAAAGACAAGAAGCATCCGGTATATCCGCCCCTCGCGCGAACAAGTCGTGTCGAAGTCGCAAAGATCCTGTTGGACTATGGAGCAGACCCGAACGCATTGAACTACGAGGGCAAAACCCCTCTCCAACTCGCGAAGAAATACAAGGAAAAGGAGATGCAGAAGCTGCTGCTTCAATACGGGGCCACGGAGCATCCTCCCGCGAAGGCCAAGCGAAGCCGTTCGTCACCAAAATCGAGTGCCAAGAAGAAGGCTGTCAAGAAGAATGCTGTCAAGAAGAAGCCCAGGCAATGACGTGTACCGACAATCGCGATGGCGAGACCCGTTGTTACTGCTTCCTGCAATAGTCTGTGAACGGCAGACTCAGCGAAGTGTCACGCGGGAGTCGGTAGGCATTCCGAAACGTGTCAGCTCACACGGAGGCGCGGAGCCACGGAGGGAGAACACGGGGAATGGCGAGTGGCCCAATTTCCACGTGGCTGGCAGTCAGAGCCCGAACTTCTGATCCGTTGCCTGCTTGCTACAAAGGTTTGGGCACGGGACTGCCGACACCAAAACACGTCGAAGTGTTGCACGGGAATCCACAAGCTATGCAACGATCGAAACGAGCCTCGACTGACTCGTCAGCAGTCCCGCGCCCTCGTCCTCCGCGTCTCCGCGCGTCCGCGAGAACCCCAGCAAAACCCAGCCTGTGAGAGCGTGTTGCCTTCGCCCTTGGCCGGGTCGCCGATTCACCCCTGGGGCCAGCGGGCTCAGTCGTGGTCAAAGTGCAACTTGCCGATGACGGCCATCGGCGCGGTGCGCTGGGACTGCCCCCAGGCGGGCACGTTGCGCGTGGGCATGTCGTTGCCGACCAGTTCGCCGGTCTTCTTGTCGGCCGGAGCCAGGCCCACGACCAGCAAGCCGCCGTCAACGGGAATCGCGGCCTTGAGGTCCACCGGGCCTTGGCCCTGACCGGTGGTCCAATCCCAGGGGCCAGACACTATGGAACTGTAGTGCAGCCGCGTTAAATCGGGGGAATACACCCGCACAAAGTTGGACCACTGCCCTTTGCTGCCCGGTTGAGCCAGGGGGCTGGGCATCTGCTGAAAGGCATTTTTCGTGGTGATCGGGCGTCGGCCCATGGCCACCAGATACAAGCAGCCATGATCATCCACCGCCGGCAGCGGCTCGACCCGCGTGGTGTTCAGGTCGGGCCAACCGCTCCGCCAGTGGGGCCAGTGATCGATCAACGGGTCGTCAAAGGTTCGGCGATCGTGCTTGGCTCCCTCGGAGTACTCGGCCAGGTAGCTGCAATTAAGCAGCGTTCCCGCGTCGAGCGACAATCGTCCCAGCCACGAAAAGTGCATATTGCCATGCGTGCCCGTGAAGCCATCCTGAAACCCGTGACCGGGGTTCGCCGGATGCTGGACCGCGTTGCCATTCCAGATGTTGTTGACATTGTTGCCGTGGGAACGCGCCACAACCAACAGCCCGCCGCCGGAGTCCAGCGGTTGTGAATAGTCGATCGTCAGGGCATCGACGTATTGGTCGGGCGTGCTGACGCCTTTCTCTTCGGAGTATAGCCGCTGCCACCAGCGGAGTTCGCCGGTGGGCGACATGGCCACGACCCACGGTTCAAAGTCGGGTTTGCCATCGGGCAGGCGGCTCTTGTTGTTGCCGCCGAGATAAATATCGTTGGTCCGCCGATCGATCGTGACCACGCTGATGTTGGCACATGGGGTGGCGCCAAACCGGTAACCATAGTACCCCTTGCCGGTGCCGGTGACGTCGGCGGTCTTTTTGGTCTCTTGGTCAAAATAGCCACTGAACATCGCATCCAACGGCCACTTGCCCTGCTTGACGCCACCATTGCCATCGGCGGTTTTCAGCAGAAAGTCGTCGCGATTCCAGCTTCGAAAATCCCCACGGCCCCAGGTCTTCAGCACGATGCCGCTATCGAACACCGTCCCCGGCGCCTCGCCAGCCGGGCCGTAAAACTCGCCCCGCTGGCCCGCGGCATCCTCGTACCAGTGCGTCCGCCAATCGGGCACCACATCGGGCTCGCCATCGGCCCGCAATCGCGAAACGCTCATCCAGTCGTAGCCGTGCGGGCCACCCCGGGCGTAGACCACCTTGCCGTCGCTCGCCACATCCCAGGGATGTTCGCGACCGGCGTACCAGATGCTTTTGACCCATTCGGCTTGCGTGGGAACCACGTCGACAAAGTTGCCATTCAGCCGCGCCAAGAAGTAGCCCGGGCGAATCTTCTTATCTTTGTCCGCGGTGAGCGAACCCGACATGTACAGCACGCCGGTGGGCTGGCCGGGAGGGCTGGTGGTCTTGATGAAGGCCACCTCGCTGCCGCAGTCGTCGGGCAGTCGTACCAGGTTGTGAATGGTTTGCAGGTCGGAACTCAGATGCAGCAGAAACGGCACGCGACCCGTGGGCGCGGTTTCGGTGGCCACGCCCGCCAGCTCCTGAATCGTGGTGTTCGAGGGCAGCCAATCGAAATTGTCGGCCCCACCGCCGATCAGCAGCGAGTTGTCGGAAAGCTGCAACACGGCGTGAAACTCGACCACGCCCTGGCCGCCCGCATAGCACACGATGTCTCGCGGGCTGCCGCCGACGCCGGGCGGCTCCTGGGCCATGACCGGGCCACTGTGCAGGGTGCCAAGCACCGCCCAGACCACCGCCAGCAGCCAGCCCGACCCTGGCCCCTTGGCCGCACGAACAGCCGCCCCCGCCCACCGCAATCGCCTTGGGATGCCCCAACCCATCGCTGATTCTCCCCTGAAACACGAACGTGCCCAATTGATGAGATCAAGCTAAACACCGCCTTCGCCCGCGGCAAGTCGGCGAGTCGCTTGATCCTGGAGAGGTCGCCGCCGAAGCGGCCTGCCGGTGAGCTTTTGTCACGGGCGCCAAGTGCGGAGAGGGCCGTCGTCCGGAACATCCGAGCGGTTGCTCGAACCCCAACCAAGGTGCCACTCGCCCAGCCTACTCATTCGCCGTTGCGCCGGGGGTGGTCGGCATGGGCGTGTCGGGGTGGCCGTTGTCGCTGACGGTGCGAAGCAGAAACAGCACCTGCACCCGACGCTCCCGGGCTTCGGGCGCCTGCTCGGAAGCCCGACGCGGAGCCGTGGCCCCAGGAGCAATCGCTCGGCCCTCGCCAAACTCGGCTCGTGGAGCCGTGTCAACAAAAGTCGCGCGATTGGTGGAGTCTTTGCCAGCCCAAAGGGGATCGGCTTGCTGATGGAGGCAGGGGTACGATGGACAGCCATTCCCATCGCGACGGTTCCTTGAGCGACGGACCTTCGGAGTCGATCCGGGCGCCCAGTTAAGGCAAAGGAGTCGCAAGTTTTTTCTGAGATTTGTTTTAGTGGTTCGCCGTGCCAATTGGTACGATCACCTCTGGCGTATTCTTTTTTAGTTTAGCCCAAGGAGTTGACGATGAAGATGTCTTTTCGCTTACGTGGTCAAGAGATAGCTCTCACTTACCTTCAGGGAGTCGTTGCCGTTCAACCCTCGCAAGAGTTTCGCCAGCGTGCGAAACAGACCCGATCGAAAATGATCGAAAGATTCGGATCGACCGCCAAGGACGACTCCACGTTCCGCGGGACGTTCGGCCTGGCACTTCCCGAAAAGAATCGAAAATTATTCGAAAGAGCGGGTTGGTTATTCGTCGAGCCTCAAGCCAATGTGGCCCGTGCCGCAGATGTGCGAACTCGCATCGATGATGCTGATGCCGTTCGGCCGGTATTGATTGACCGTTCGGGAGGCGTCTTGGTGACGACGGATCTGGTCACCGTTCAGCTTGCCCCAGACGTTCCTGAAGCGGAGGTCAAAGCGATTCTTCGGTCAGACCAATTGAAGCTTGAACGACAACTGAAGTTTTCGCCCAACACCTATGAAGTCCATCTGCCAACGCGAAAACCGCTGGCGGAGGCTATCCAAGAATTGCAGGCATCACCGAACTACCTGTTCGCCGAGCCCGTGCTGTTGCAGCCGATTGTCGGGAGGCTTCGTCCCACGGATCCGCACTTCGGCCGCCAGTGGCAACACACCAATGACGGGTCGAACGGGGGAACGGCCGGGGCGGATATCCGTTCCGAAGCCGCTTGGGACCTGACGCTTGGACGCCGTCCCGATCGGCCAGTGCGGATTGCCGTGATCGACAATGGATTTCACGTCAATCATCCGGATCTCAGGGACGGGATCGTAGGCGGCGGATTTTATGAGAATACAGGGTCCGGTGCGACAACATTCGTGCGTTATCAACCCGGAGACTCGTAAGCGCCCATCACCGCCATGATTGACGCTCCTGGTAGGCTGGGGATTTTTTGGTCCCTGGTCTGTTGCGTGGGAGGTGGCTGATGGCGAGGCGGGTGGATGAGGGGCGGCGACGGTGGTGGCGGGAGCTGCTGGCGGCGTTCGACCGCGAACGGACGACGGTGGCGAAATTTTGCCAACAGCGGGGCGTCTCGCCGGCGGCGTTCTACGCCTGGCGAAAAAAACTGGCTAACGAGAACTCGGCCTTCATCCCGGTGCGGGTGGTCGAGTCGCCCGGGCTGGATCGCGAACCGGCGCGGGTGCATCTCACCTGCGGCACGCGGATCGACGTGCCGAGCCAACGCCCGGAGCTGCTGCTGGAGGTGGTGAAGCTGCTGGCCGAGCGGGCGGAGGCCGAAGCATGATTGGCCTGCCCTCCACCGCCGAGATTTTTCTCTATCGCGCGGCGACCGACATGCGGAAGAGTTTCGACGGTCTGTCGGGCATAGTCCGCAATGAACTGGGCCGCGAGCCCACCGACGGCAGCCTGTTCTTATTTATCAACCGCCGTTGCGATCGTATCAAACTGTTGTACTGGGACCGCGACGGGCTGGCCCTGTGGTACAAACGCCTGGAAGCCGGGACATTCGAGCGGATCGAGCGCGGCACGTCGGACGTCGCCGTGCAACTCGACGCGACGGAACTGGCGATGCTGCTGGGCGGCGTCCGCCTCG
>JBJHDE010000161.1:0-9744 GCA_050486385.1 Planctomycetales bacterium
GTGTAGTGGTTGGGCCACTCGCTCTTATTGTTGCCGCCGGCGTAGTGCCGGGTGGGCCGCACCAGCCGGCCAGCGTGCTGGCCGTGTCGCAGGGTGATCCCGCGATCGTTCATGTGCATCGAGGGCACATGGCCCAACGAATTGGGGCGGATCTCGATCTCCTCGGCCGTCCAGGATTTGCCGTCATCGCGGCTGCGGTACATGGTCAACGGGGCCGGGGGATGCCGCTCTTCGACAAACAGCAGGATGTCGCCGGTCACCTCGTCGACGATGGCCCCACCCCCTTGAAAGCCCGGATCGGCCACGGTGATCGGCGCGCCCCAAGACTTGCCGCCATCTTCGCTGCGGCGGACTTCAATCTTGCGGTTGCCCCAGGTGGCCAACAACGTGCCCTTCAATGTGACCACGATGTTGGGAAAACGGCTGCGAGGGTAAACCTGATCCAGGGCGAAGGCTGGTTCGCCGAGGAAGGGCTCCAGGGTGGGCGATTCCAACTTCTTGACGTCGGGCTTCGCGCGGGGCTCGTCGGCCCCCGCCACCGAAACCGCCCCGACGATTAAGGCCAGACATGGCCCCAAGATCATTGCCCGCATGGTGTTTTTCTCCATTGATCCGAGACGAACGTGGCGTCTGCAACGACCCTGGAGATCGACCTTAATAGTCGCGGGGGCCCGCGGCAACCCGCAGACCAATCCAAGCGGTGGAGCCATCGACCCGGCTGGTGAGCGTGATGCTATCGGCCAGTTGCAGCACCGACAGCAATTGCCCAACCGCCCGATCAGCGCGATCATCCGGCACCCGCCGGGCATCGGCCAAAAGCCGGGTCAGTCCGGTGCGGTGCTCGTGCAAATAGGCCCGGCACGCGGACAGGTTGATCCGCATCCACACGCCGTGGGCCGCGGCCGGGCGGTCCTCGGCCGAAAGCGCCTCGCGGAGCGACTCCTCGGGCGCGGCGGTCTCGGCGGCTTCGGCCCGCTTGGCGGAATTGCTGAACACCACGCCCTGTTCGCCCACAAAGTACGTGGGTTCCAGCCAGTCGGGCGGTCCGCCCAAATGCCGCAACGTGGCCGAGCGGCCCGACGCCGCCCGATGCACGCGGACGGGCTCGGCGACAATGCGTTCCAGTGGCAACTCGGCATTGGCGGCAACCGCGGCGGTGGTCCACAACCAATCGAGCAGCCTGGCCGCGGCCGCGTGTATTGGCTCGGAACCATCATCCGGCGTAAAGCCCCAGCGGGCGACCACGTCGGGCAGAATCGAAGGCGATTGCTCCAGCGGTGGCTCGACCGATAGCTGCACGCTGGGATTGAGTCGCGGCCAGTAGTCGCGCTCGGCGTGTTCGACCTCGGTGATGGCCGACACGGCGGCGGAAAGCCGGGTCAACTCCCGCTGGTGGCTTCCGTCGTTCCATTGCCAAGCCGCCTTGAGCACCGCGGCCACATCGAAGCGGCCATACACGACCAACAGCGCATCAGCAGGCACGCGGCCCAACCACTGGTCGATCGCGGCGGTCTCGTCCCGACGCAGATTCTCCCACCAAGTCCGCCAGGCCACTGGCCAGGCCTCGGGAGTGAGGCCCACATAGACATCGGCCGAGATCTCCGGTCCCAGCCGCAGGCCCACGGCGACCGCTTCGCCCAGGCTCAGCAGGGACTCGGCCCCGGAATGATCCTCGCCGGCGGCCTCAAGCGCTGGGCGCCGCTGTTCGAGCCACGCGCGCCAAGGCTCGGCGACGACCACGGCCCGTAGCATTGCGTGTTGGTCAAGCTGTTGCCACAGCCGCTGGGCCTCGTCGGGCAGACCGGTGGACACGCCGGCGGCGCCGTCTTGTTCGGCCGCGGCGGCCAGGACCTGCTTCAGCAATGCTTCGGAATTGCTGACCGCGACGATGCCCTCAATCAGGGCCCAGTACTCTTGGCTCCGCTCGCCCCCGCGGACAACCGTTCGCACATGGTAGGCCAGGCCCGCATGCCGACCTTCGTCGAGGCCGACCAGCTCGCCCGACTGCCGAGTGAGCCGATTGATGCCCTGGAAGACCTGCTCGACCAACGCGGCATCGCCCACATCCAACAGGACCAGCCCCGCCCCAGTGAAGGCCGAGGGGTCATCCTCGGGCGGTGCGACTGGCGGCTGACCAGGCACTTGGGGGTAAATCGCCACGGCGGCCGAAGCCGCCAACAGCCGCTCGGTGAGTTCCTCGGCGTTGATGCCAAACTGCAGGGCCACCGCGGCGGCCACAATCCGCAAGGCGGGCAAGTCCTTCTGCCGCCACTGCGCGACGGGCGGATAGTTCTCGACCCGGGTCAGCAACTCGCTGCCCTCCAGGGCTTGCAAGCCGCCGCCTAGCTGGCGGATCTCGGCATACAGACCGGCCCCCCGCGGCACCAGGGTGTGCAGTTCGCGATCGGCGGCCTGGGCCTCGACGGCCAGCAAGGCACTCACACTGCAAGCGGCCAACGCCGCCAAGACCCAGCGCGGCATGATCAGATGTTCTCGGTCGAGTCGTCGTCGGCAGGCAACAGATAATCCCACACGCCCGGCCCGCTTGTCTCGGCCGGTGTCATTCGCTCGCGGAAACCCTCCAACAAGCTGGCTCCCGGCCAACTGCTGGAAGACGCCTCGGTCGAGGCCAGCCAGCCCGATCCGCCCTCCGGCCACAACAGCTTCAACTCCGAGAGGTTCTCGCGGGTGTCGGTCGCCAAAGCCAGCGAGTGTCGGCTGGCCCGCTGAATCAGCTCGTCCAGCGGCAATTCGTCGGGCCGGGTGGGCGGTTGCGCCGGCTCACTCGGATCGGCCGGCACGTGGAGATCACTCGGCTTGACAGGATCACCCGGCTCGCCGAGATCACCTGGCTCGGGCATTGCGGGCGGGACGGCCGGTGGGCCATCGGCCACGGGTACGGCCCAAGGGGCCTGCACCAGCACAATCGCCCCCAGCAGGCCAGCGGCTAACGTGGCCCAGGCGGCCAACGCCAGCCAACGCCCTTGCCGCGAGGGGGCGGCGGGGGGTTCGTTGTCGGTCGACGCCCCCTGCGTGGAGGCCGAGGTTGTGCGGCTGGCGGCCAAAATCCGATCGGCCAGGTCGGTCGGAGGGGTGGGCCGCTTGCCAAGCTCGGCAAACAGGGCGGTCTGGGCTCGCCAGAGGGCCTCGCTCTCCGGTTCGCCCGCGGCATCGGCGCGCAGCCGCTGGGCCTCGGCGGGGGGATTTCCCGCATCGAGGGCCGCGTTGAGTTGGCGGAAAAAGGCCTCACGATCCATGTCGCACCTCCATCACGACGCCTCGTCGGGCGAGACGCTCAATCACTTGTTTTCGGGCCCGATGGACCCACGTCTTGACGGTGCCCACGGGGCAGTTCATGGCCTCGGCAATCTCGATGTAGCTCAGTTGTTGATCATGAAACAGCAAAAACGCCTGGCGGTGTTCGTCCTTGAGATCGGCCAATGCCAGGCGGACCTCCTCGGCCAGGGTCTCGGCCGACCCCTCGCCCCGCTGGTCGGGCACGTCATCCACATACTCGGTACTGGGCAGCAGCTTCCGCCGTTTGGCCAGCATCGTGCGGCAACGATTCCCCGCGATCGCCAGCAGCCAGGGTTCGAACGGTCGGGTCGAATCCCAGCGTTCGAGGCTGCGGAACACCCGGACAAACACCTCTTGGGTCACATCTTCGGCATCGTGCCGATGGCCCAACATTCGAAAGCACAGCCCGAACACCGCCGACTCGTACTTGGCGATCAGGCAGCGCATCGCCTCCGCCTCGCCCGCCAGGCTGCGAGAGACCAGGTCACACAGTTCGCCATCGGAATCAACAGCCACGACAATTCCATTGCGGCCGGGCTTTCAGGAACCACTACCCTGGCAGGCCTCAGGAAGTTTCGCAAACCCCGCGGGGCCCCTCTTGTGGGCCACATCGCATCGGCCGAGCGGCACGACTTCGCAACTATTCGCCCCAGCGGGCTGGATCTCGCCTGCCCCGGAGAGGAAATCATGGGGGATGTGAGCCAGCCCAAACCTCCCGGGCTCTTGGCTTCATTCAAGCCGCTATTGCGTCGTTTTGCGACCCAATACGTCACCTTGCGACCACTCGCGCCGGCAAAGATCGTCGCAAGATGTCTCTCAGAAACACGTTACGATCAACAAGCCCCATCCCAATTACGTCGTTGCCATGCCTGATTACGTCAAACCAGGTCGAACCCCTCGCTTGGAAGTCGTGTTCGATTCGGACTTCGGTGGTGAGCTAGCATGTGACCCTATCGAGGCAAGAACGGACTCACGCCGTGATCGGGTTTCTGGGTCTGATCTCAACCGCCGGCATGATTCTTGTTCGAACTTCCTCGTAAATGGGAAGGGCGATCCCTTCCGCGACCTCCAGGGAGACGGCCAAGCCATAGCTAACCAGAGAGTCGAGGTCTCCAGCATCGCTGCGACAATTGACCTTGATCTGAATGCGGTCTCCATCGGAAATGGCCAAGGCCCGTTCGCCTGCAAACACTTCGTGTTGCACGGTTCCACGACGAACAGCCTGCCAGTCGGCGTCTTGCCGAACAGGAGCCAGCCGATTCTCAGGGACTTCAAACCACAGATGGGCAGCGCGGTATTTTTGGCTGGTGGGGACAATGGGCGAGAACCAAGCCAACGTTACCGTGAGCCTGCGTTTGATCCTTTGCGCCCCCAACGAAGGCGGAAGAGGGAGCGTGAACAAGTGCCCCTGGTCATGTTCCAGGGAGCCAAACCCCAGGACGGTCGCACGCTGGGCGGTACACTCGATCATACGTTGGATGTTCGGCTCCCCGTAACCTAACCATCGACTGACCCCATGCCGAATGCTCTTTGAGTCGGTGAGGGGCAACAGCAGTTCCCGCAGCCGCTCGCCCGACGAACTCCAATCGCAGGAATGAACCAGTAGCGCCTTCAAGAGTGGGGACAGTGTCTGCCGTGGATCCACGTCGCTGGCTTGCTCGGCGAATAGCTGGAGTAAGGCGTCGTGCGAGACTGCCAGGGTGCGAGAGACCAACGCGGCGGCGTTGCTGGTGCCTCGGCAAAACGCCGTCTTGTTGGTATCGCTTCCGGTTCCTGGCGAAGCCACTTGATGCCCCGGAGCACTACGGTAGGCGACGCACTGAATTCTTGTAATCTGAGTAATATCAAAATTGAACAGCACACGCCCGCCCGAGCACACGACATCAGGCTTGATAGAATGCCGGTAGCCGCTGCCGAAGGCCGAGATGGGGCTTGGCAGTGGTGAGGCAAAGCAATCGACAAGTCGGGCGGGAAACGTCCCATCGTATCCGTCGGTGTGAATCGCGTTGACTGCCAGGCCGTTGATCGCTTCGGCTGGCGACAGGATTCGTCGATTGCGAGCATCCTCGTAAAGCTTCTGAACAACAAGCCGTTCACGGTCTGATTGAGACAGCCCTCGAAACTCAGCTTCGGAGATTCCCAGGTCAAGAGGCGATGTTTGATTGCCCGCGCTAATAACAAACAGCACGTGATACTTGTGGCTCAGCCAGTCGAGCAGGCGAGCCAGGGGACTCAGCATCTGAATGAACGGTCGGCTTGGATCACCAATCGAAAGATTAATAATGCGAACCGTCGTAGCGGCCGGTGGTTCGCTCCCCTCGCCTTCGAACAATCGCTTTACCGCCCGATGAACGAGATCAACGAGAAGTTCGTTGGTAGGCACCTGCTCTGGATGAGGTACGGTATTCCACGAAGCGATCGGCTTGAGAATCGGCCGGACATACACCGGGCGGGCCAGTGGCGGCTGAGGCCGGGAAAGATCGCCCCAAATAATCAGCGAACTCATGCTTGTCCCGTGAACGCGATGGCGCACCTCGTACTCTGGAGCCAGATCGTCCGGGTCATCCACGATCAAACGATCCGCCAACAGTTCATGGTTCTCGACGGGCAAGCCATCCAGGATCGCGACGCATGGATCGCCTGTTGGATAGGCGGTTTCTTCGACCGAAGGCCCATCCGAGTCATCCTCTTGCTCCGACCCCTTGCCAACGACAATTTGCCCCGTGGGGCGGAAGAACATGATGCTGTCGCACTTCACGAGATCCGTGGATGGATTGTCCATGATCGCCTGAACGGACGTCCTCGGCAGTTCGACCAACAGCGCGTGGTAGGCGATAGACTCGATGGTGCAGTGTTTGAGGATAGTGCCGCCTACGTCCCGCACGAGGCGTTCCACTTCGGCCTCGGAAGCTTGGCGAGCCGGAGCTGATTGCCGAAACCAAAGCTCGATCTCGGTGCGGATCGCCTCGTCTGGGTAATGTTCCAGGTCTTCTCGCCAAGCGTCCAGCGTCCCGGATTCGATCAAGCGATCTTGGATGTCCCAGCGTCGGATATCGTGCAGCCTGTCGAAAACGTCACGCAGTGATGCCAGGCCCCGTGGCCAGGCATACCGCGGATCTCGCTGGTAATTTCGCCAAAGCGTGAGTGTCTGCTGGATTGCTGCTTGATCGGAAAGAATCAAGTACAGTCGCCCGCGAAGTGCCGCTTCCCGTCGGTCGCCGCTTCTTGTGGTGCTATAGACGTCGTCGTCTGGTGCAATTTCTTCAAGGTCGAATTCGCCGAGCCACTCCAGGCCATCGATTTGACGAACCGCCGTCGCAAAGGCTTCAACGCTTCCAACTGTTTCGATAACAATGACTTGGCTCGGGTCGGTTCCACTGGAAGTGGCTTGAACCTCGATACTGCGAGCGTCGAACGCCTGTTGCAGCCTCGAGAGTTTAGGGGCTATCCGCTCAACCTGCCGTTGATGGCTGGGCCTCACAATGTTCTGCGAGCCACCGCCGCCAGCTCTACCTCGATCCGCTTGTTGGGGCGTGGGGAATATAAGCAAAGGACGCTCGGGCACTAGTCATCTTCTCCTGACTGTGGCTGAATTCCGACCGTTCTTGACTGCCAGGTCTTGAGCGTCGCATCGACGATTTGACGAACATTCGAGTCAGGCAAACCCAGGACGTACTGCCTCATGACGCTTGTCGCAAACTCTTCCGCCTCGGCAAAGTTGACCCCGTACAGCTTTTTCGCCAGTGTGTCAGGCGAGTAACCGAGTGGTTGTTTGAGCCGTTTCTCAAATTTGGCAAACCATTCGGCCAATCGACTCCGGGTCGGCATGGGAAGCTCGATTCGCACTTGAAAGCGACGCCAGACCGCGCGATCAAGCAACTCGGGATGATTCGTCGCACCGACAACGATCACATGGCTCGGCAGGTCATCAATCTGGAGTAACAACGAGCTTACAACCCGTTTGATCTCGCCCGTTTCGTGCGTATCGCCTCGTTCCTTTGCCAGAGTTTCAAACTCGTCAAAGAACAGTACACATTTGCGAGTCCTGGCGGCGTCCAACAGGCGTCGAAGACGCACAGCGGTTTCTCCCAGGTAAGCGCCAATGATTCCGTCGTATCTCACACGTAAAAGCGGAACCATGAGAGATTCGGCGAGCGCTTCCGCAAGGGAAGTCTTCCCGTTACCTGGTGGACCAATGAAAAGCAGGCGGCTGCGCGGTTCCAGGCTATACGATCGCAACAAGTCAACCCGATTGTGTTCAGCGACGACCTCGCCAATGACCGCCTGAACATCGGGAGGCAATAAAAGCTCGCGAAGGGCACGTGAAGGGATGGTCTCTTGGTAGAGGTCGCTGACCCTCTGTTCCAAAGCACGTCCAGTGCCAGCCCGACCGTTCTCGCTCGGACGCGGCGAGCTGGCCAATAGATCGCTGAGGCGATTCGCCAGCACGGTGTGTTTCTTGGCCCGTTCTTCAGCGACAAGCGCTTCGACGGTTCTCACAAAGCGCGCACGATCGCCCGACATGCCATGAGCGACAAGGTCAGCCAATAGATCGGCGCGGGCCATGGGAGGGGTCAGAACCTGCGGAATTTCTCGCAACCTGGTTCTGGCAACCCGAGCCTCGAAAGCCAGTGCGAAAACAAAGAGTCATTCTAACCTTGGCTGCATGAGACCACCAAGTGCCGCTCGGAATCGTCACGGCGATCCGCCAACCCAACCCCCCAGCGCACAAACACCCCCGCGACGCCTGAGGTGTGGGTCGCGGGGGCGGGAGGAGGCCGTGAAGATTGGGTCGGTGGGGCAGAAAGCTCACATGCCGACGTCGCCGGCGATGTCGCGGAGTTCATTCACCGAGCAGTCCTCCAAACGCTTGCCGCGCTGGCCGAGCTTCTCGTTGAACTTGACGACCTTCTCCTGCATCTCGGCGTGAGTGTCCTGGCTGCCGCCGACCAGGGTGAAGTTGGGTCCGTTGGTGATCCGCTTGTGACCGTCGTCGCCGTCGAGCCCGATCCCCAGCAATGCCGCCCGGGCCTCGCCTTTCGGTTTGTCGTGATTGGCTTTCACCGCGATGCTGTCTCCCTTCCCCCGGAACCCGAGCGGGCGCCGGAGCCTGTGTGTGCAATTGATTGAGGGGTGACCCAACCATCCTGAGGTAGGGCCAACCGCTCGGCACGAGTCTCTATCCTAGTCTCGGCACCGGCACATCGGCAATCCAGGCCCCCCGGTGCGGCATTGCCAGGGGCCACCGTTTCCACCGACCTCGCCCGGGCGGGGTTCACGCCGCCGGCCGATTGCGATCGGGAAAGGCCTGGGGGGAAGAATCCGCCACGGCAGGGCCTTGAGCCACAAACTCGATGACCACACGGAGGGCTTCCGGTGCGGGCCGGGCCAGGCGAACCTCGAACCGCACGCCATGGGCCACGGCCAGCGCGACTTTGAGCCGCGCCATCGGCCCGTCAAGCTGGTGACAGGTCACTTGCGGGGCGTGAGCCAGAGGTGGACAAAAGGCCACATGGGCCGTGGCCAACCGATCGCCTTCCCGTAGCTCAACGCAAAGCTGGCCGGACCACTCGACCCGCCCATCGGGATCGCGCCACTGGGTCAGTTGACAGGCCAGACCCGCGGGCCAACCCTCGTCGTGCTGCTCGTCGCTTTCCAGCGGCGGGTGCCGACGCATCCAGTGGGCGGTGGCCTTGCCCAGGGCGTTTCTCGCTCGCGGGGCCAGCCAGCGGACGGCGGCAATCGCCAGACAAATGGCCACGGTCCCCAGAACCACCAACGGTGCCCAGAGGATTCCGGCAAACAGCGTCAACAGCCCCACGATGGCAAGGCCCCACACCCGCGGATTGCGGACATGCATCCAGCCAGGGGGCGCGGAGAAGGGCTGCATTTCGTCCATGAAACAGCGGAGAGCCGGGAGGGCATAAGGGCCTCGGGCTCGATCCATGAGCCCGAGGACATTTCTCGGCGGGCGTCGCTTGCGGTCGGCAGAATCGCGTCGGCTCGCCCGTGCAGCGTGCCCGGGGGTTCGGCATCCGCCCCGGGCCTCGACTCGTGTTGACTGGTGGAAGACCCGACGTCAGACGGCGGCTTCGACCCCGGCCTTTTCGGCCAGATCGGCGGCCTTGTCGGTGTGCTCCCAGGTGAAGGCCTCGCCGGTGCGGCCAAAATGCCCGCCCCAGGCGGTCGACTGGAAGATCGGCCGACGCAGCTTCAAATGATCGATGATTCCACCCGGCGAAAGCGGGAAGGCCTCGCGGATGAGTTCGCAGAGCTTGGCATTCGGCACGCGGCCGGTGCCTTGGGTGTCGACCCGCACGCTCACCGGTTCGGTCACGCCGATGGCGTAGGCCAACTGGACCTCGCAACGATCGGCCAGGCCGGCGGCGACAATGTTCTTGGCGACATAGCGGGCCATGTAGGCGGCGCTGCGATCGACCTTGGTGG
>JBJHDE010000162.1:0-9732 GCA_050486385.1 Planctomycetales bacterium
CCCCGGGATCCCGTTCGGGATGCGGGAGAAGTGCGCGTCGGCCCCCCCGGCGAGCTTGCCCTTGGGATCGTGGTAGCGGAACGGCGCATGGTCGGAGGAGAAGACCTGGAAGGTGCCGTTCGCCAGGCCTCGCCACACCGCGCGCTGGTGGTGCTCGTCCCGGGGAGGCGGCGAGCAGATGCAGCGGGCCCCTTCGAGCCCCTGGCAGAAGGCCTGGTCGAGTTCGACCTCGTGGGTGGCAATCGTAATTGTGCCCACGCCCGCAATCGCGTCGCGGGCGTTCACGGTCAGATTGGCAAGAATCTGGTCGAGCTGGGCGGGGTCAATGCGGATAGCGCTGAGTTTTGGCGCCGGTTGCCAAAGCAGGTGGATGTCCTCGCCGATCATGCGGCCCAACATTTTGAGCGTCCGGCCGACCGTCTGATTGAGGTCCAACACCCGTGGCGTGATGGTCTGTTTGCGGGCGAAGGCCAGCAGTTGCCGGGTGAGTTCGGCCGAGCGTTGGCCGGCGGCGATGATTTCTTCCAGGCTCTCGCGAACTTGGGGCAGCAGGTCCTTGCGGCGGAGGATGAGTTGCGAGCGACCGAGGATGACGGTCAGCAGGTTGTTGAAGTCGTGAGCCACGCCACCGGCCAACCGGCCGACGGCCTCCATTTTGTGAGCCTGATGGAGTTGGGCTTCGAGCTGGGCCTGGCGACTTTGGGCCTCGTGCCGCTCGGTGATGTCCTGCATGGCCCCGCGAATGCAACGTAGCGCGCCATCGTCGCTGGATTCGGCCTGCCCGACCACCCGGACCCAGATGGGCGAGCCCGTGGTAGGTTGGATTCGGCACTCCAGGTCGAACGATTCGCCCGAGGCGATGCAGCGTTCGAAGGCTGATCGGATTTGCTCGCGGCCTGACCCCAGGACGAACGACTCGGCCTGTTCGGCCGTGGGCTCGGATCCCGGGGGCAGGCCATGCAGGCGGCAAATCTCGTCGGACCACACGATCCGCACATCGGGCAGTTCGACTCGCCAACCTCCAAACCGGGCCATGCGACCGGCGATTTCGAGCATGGCGGCCTGATCGCGGACGGCCTGTTCGGCCTGTTTTCGCTGTGTGATGTCGATGCCAATGCTGATGACCGTCTGGTCGGCCAGTCGCACGTTGGTCCACGATGTCGCCAGCACTCGGCCGTCATGGGTCACGGGGTTGTGGTCGGTCCAGGTCCGGTCGGCCGCCAGGATGTAGTCGACCACTTGCTGGCGGTACACCGGATCGGGATACATCTTGGACAGGATCTCGGGGCTAAGGCACTCCTGTTCGCTCCAGCCCAGGGTGTTGACGCAAGCGCGGTTGACGTAGATGGGCGTACAGTTCGAGTCCAGCAGGGCCACCATGACTGGCAGGTTTTCCATGATGGTACGGAACAAGGCTTCCCGCTCGCGGAGGGCGCGTTCGGCGGCCTTCTCGTCGGTCTGATCGCGAAAGACCAGCACCACCCCAGTGCATTTGCCCTGGCCATCGAAAATGGGCGCGCCACTGTCGGCAATGGGGTGTTCGCGGCCATCGCGGGCGATCAGCACGGTGTGGTTGGCCAGGCCAACGACTTCGCCCTGGCGGAGCACTTGTTCGACGGGGCTGTCGACCGGCTGGCGGGAGTGTTCGTTGACAATCCGAAAAACGACGTCCAGGGGTTGGCCCTGGGCTTCGGCCTCGTTCCAACCGGTGAGTTCTTCGGCCACGCGATTGAGCTGCTGGATGCGGCCATCGCCATCGGTGGTGATCACCGCATCGCCAATGCTATACAGCGTCGCGCGGTACTGTTCCTGCGCGGCGCGTTCGGCCTGTTCGATGCGGTAAAGCTGTTCGAACACCACCGCCTGGCGGGACCGCAGAATCCAGCCGCCTAAAGCCAGAATCAACAGCAAGCTCAGGGCCGCCAGTCCCACGGCCAACCAGCTTTCGCGGAGGGCGATCGCCTCAATCTCGTCGTGGTCCAGGGTCGAGACCAAGTACCACTCAGCCCCGGGGATGGGGGCCACATCGGCCAACACCCGCACTCCGCGGTAGTCGCGGCCCAGAAACGGGTCATGCTGTCCCAGCAGGGCCTGGGCGGCGGGTCGCTCGGTCTGATGGAGCGGCACGGCCAGGGTCAGCCAGTCGTCCGTGTGATGCTTGGGGCTGGTGAGATACACCGCCTGGTCGCCGCGGCGGCCCACCAGGTACGACTCGCCGCTGGTGGTGGGAGCATGCCAGGTCCGGACCAACGGATGCAAGTAATCTTCGGGATCGGTTTGCAGGATGATGGCCCCGCGTGGTTCGCCCGCGGAATCGCGCATCAGGGCCACGGCATCCAGGCGGATGCGGCCATCGGCCCGTCGGTACATGGCGGCAAACCGCGGTCCCAGACGGTCTTGGTCCAGGGCATCGGCCATAGCCAGCCGCGTGGCCTGGGCCAAAGGCAAACCCTCGTCCTCGACGGCCAGCAGCTGCCCGCCGGTGGCATCGACGAGCAGCACGTTGGCGTAGCCATAGGCGTCGCGCTCCAGCTCCAGTCGCGCGCGCCATTGCTGGCGCAAGCCGGCGTCGTCCGGATTGGCCAGCCAGCGCTCGAAGGCCTCGACCAGGAACGGGCTTTCCGAGGCCCGACGGGCATCGGCCAAGCGTTCAGCACGCCAGTTCTTGATGTGTTGGGCCTTGAGGTCGCCAATCGCCACCAGCATTTCGGCATGTTCGTCGCGATGCTTGGCCAGTCGCACGCTGAACAGCGCAAACCCGCCGGCCAAAAACGCCAGCAGCACGGCCACGACGGTCAGCACCGCGACGGTCAAACGCATCCAATGGGGCGAGGGCGTGCTCACGCGTTAATCCCTCGGGTGCTTCCAGAACATGGGAATCCCACTCGTGTCGAGAACGTCGGTTGATTGGCGGGCTGCAAGGCCACGCACCCCCTTCATTCAGGGGGAACCTGCCAGGCCCTGACCTCACCCCAAGCCAGTTGTCGAACACGGTGTCGAGGTCGGACGGAGCGGCGGGCGTTGTCGAACCATTTGTGGACAAACCGCTGGTACGACTCGAAACCCGAATCGGCGGCGACGGACACCCAAACAGGAAACCGCCCCGAAACCCACCCCACTAAGGGAACGTCTTCCCTGCCTAACACCCAGCGGTGGTCAAACGTGTTTTACCTAGGCTGACCCTCACTTTACTACAAAATCCCAGGCCTGTGGGAGGGAATGGGCCATCAAGTTCAGGAGCGAACATTCGGTTCTATCAGGGGGGACGATCGCGACGATTCGGCACCTTAAAGATTTCCTCATCAATCCGGCTCAGGCCTAACAGTCCGTGCGCGGGGTGAGTATGATGAGTTGCACGTCCCACTTCGGGGACCGATCAACCCGGCGACCGAACTCGGTCGACCGCCCCACTTTGTGCCGCCAGCGTGGATACTGCCTCGACGCCAAACTGGGATCGCCGCCTGGAATACGTCGAACTCACCGACGTGGGCCTGCGTCGCGCCAACAATCAGGACAACTCAACCGTGATGCTGGCCACCAGCTTCGAGGATTGGGCTGCCCGAGGGCACCTGTTTGTCGTGGCCGATGGCATGGGGGCTCATGCCGCTGGCGAACTGGCCAGCAAGCTGGCCGTCGACAACATCGCCCACACCTACTGGAAACTCTCCAACCAATCGCCCCCGGCCGCCCTGGTCCAGGCGATGATCGAGTCGAACCGGCAAATCCACCATCGCGGACGAGCCAATCGCGACTTCGAAGGCATGGGCACCACCAGCACCGCGATGCTGCTGTTGCAGCAAGGGGCCGTGATCGCCCATGTGGGGGACAGCCGCGCCTACCGGCTTCGCGCCCGCGACTCGGTGCTGGAACAGCTCTCGTTCGATCACAGCCTGATTTGGGAGCTACGGGCCAAGGGCCGCTTCGGTCCGGATCATGAGTTTCCGGGCGTACCGAAGAATGTGATCACGCGGTCGTTGGGGCCGACGGCCGAGGTCGAGGTCGATCTGGAAGGCCCCTTCCCGGCCGAGCCGGGCGACGTGTTTCTGCTGTGCAGCGACGGACTCAGCGGGCAGGTCGACGACGACGAGATCGGCGCAATCCTGGCCGCCCTGGAACCCCAGGAGGCTGCCCGAAGCCTGGTGGACCTGGCCAATCTGCGAGGCGGGCCCGACAACATTACGCTGATTGTCATCAAGATTCGCGAGCGGATGGTGGGGCCGCGCTCCAACGAGCCCCTGCCACGGGTCAACCTCAACGCCGTGGCCACCAAGCCGCCGCAGGCCCTGGGGCCCGAAATCGCCGTGGCCCCAGCCGTGGGATTGGTGCTGTCGCTGGGCCTGCTGTTTGTTCACTGGTTGGTCGCCGTGGTCGCCTTGGTGGTGACGCTGGGTCTGAGCGGCTACCTGTTCCGCCACCAGTTGTTTGGTTCGGGCTCGGGCAAACCAGGCACCCTGATGGGCATGCGATACGGCAAGGGGCCGCATCGCGAGATCCGCTGCCTGACCGATAAGCGGTTCCTGGATCGATTGGCCTCGGTGCTGGATGAACTCCGCGAGGCCGCCAGCAACGAGGACTGGACGGTCGACTGGTACGAGTTCAATCGCCACGTAGAAGCCGCCACGCGTGCTCGCGAGGGCGGGCAAACCGCCGACGCCGCCCGCGAGTATTGTCGCGCGATGAGCTTTATGATGAGCGAGCTGCGGACCAATCGCCGCAAGGCCCCGAGCTGATGCATGCCCTGCGTGCCGAGCCCAGCGGCATGCTCCCCTTTCCTTTTCGCCGAGCCTGACTCATGGAAACCCTGAGCAACCTGATCATTTTTCTGCTGATCGGCTTGGTCGCCGGCTACTTGGCTGGGCTGATTGTCAAAGGCAGCGGCTTTGGGCTGTTGGGCAATCTTATCATTGGGGTCATCGGGGCCCTGGTCGGTGGCTTTGTGGCTCCGTTGGTCGGCATCGGGGCGACCAATCTGCTGGGGCGAATCCTCGTCGCCACCGGCGGTGCAATCCTGCTGCTGTTTCTGCTGGGCATCGCCATGCGGAATCGCAAGTTCCCCTGACGACGCGGCCGTCAGGCCAAGCCGATTGCGTCGCGCGAGCGCGTCGCTCCAGCAAGCAGCACTACGCCAGCGGGCGCGTCAGGTGGGCGGCTCGTCACCGGTGCTGAGCACGGCCAGAAAGGCCTTCTGCGGGATGTCGACGTTGCCGATGCTCTTCATCCGCTTCTTGCCTTCCCGCTGCTTAGCCCACAGCTTCCGCTTGCGGGTGATGTCGCCACCATAACACTTGGCGGTAACATTCTTGCGGAGGGCCTTGATCGTCTCGCGGGCCAGGATCCGCCCGCCGATGGCCGCTTGCAACGGGATCTCGAACATGTGGCGGTCGATCTCTTGCTGCAATCGCTTGACGACCGCGCGACCCCGCTTTTCAGCATCGAGCCGGTGGCAGATGACGCTCAGGGCCTCGACCCGTTTCGCGTTGACCAGAATGTCCAGCTTGACCAGATCGGCGGCCTGGTAGCCCAACAGCTCGTAGTCCATCGTGCCATAGCCCTTGGTCATGCTCTTGAGCCGGTCGTGCATGTCGTAAATGACTTCGGCCAACGACAGGTCCCATACCAATTGGGTCCGCGTGGGCGAGAGCGGCTCAATCCGTACGTGCTCGCCACGGCGATCGGCACACAACTGCATCACCCCGCCAATATCCTCGTTGGGCACAATGAAGTTGACCCGCACAATCGGCTGACGGAACTCTTGAATGCGGTCGGGCGTGGGCACATCCTGGGGATTGTGGACCTGGATCGTCTCGCCGCTGGTCAGCAGCAACTCGTAGGTCACGTTGGGGGCGGTCTGCACCAGGTCCAGGTCGGCCTCGCGCTCCAGCCGTTGCTGCACGATCTCCATGTGCAGCATGCCCAAAAAGCCGCAGCGAAAGCCAAAGCCCAAGGCATCCGAGGTCTCGGGCAGAAACTCGAAGCTGGCGTCGTTGATGCTCAGCTTGGTCAAGGCATCGCGGAGGGCCTCGAAATCCTGACCGTCGGCCGGGTACAGGCCGCAATAGACCATCCGCTTGGGTTGCTGATAGCCCGGCAGCGCCGGCGCGGGCTCGTGAACGCGGGTCACGGTGTCGCCAATATGCACGTCGGCCAGGCTCTTGATGTTGCAAATCAAATAGCCCACCTGCCCGGCCTGCAGGCTCTCGCACGGCAACCGCGCCGGGGCAAACTGGCCCAGCTCGACCACTTCGTAGGTGCGGCCCACCTTCAAGAAGCGAATCTTCTGCCCCTTGCTGACTTGCCCCTGCATCACGCGGACATAGGTCACCGCGCCGCGGTACTCGTCATAGACGCTATCAAACACCATGGCCTGCAAGGCCGCCTCGGGATCGCCCTCGGGAGGCGGCATCCGCCGCACGATCTCGTCCAGCAGCGCCGGCACGCCCTGACCGGTCTTGGCGCTCACGGCCAATACCTCTTCAGGATCCATGCCCAGGGTCTGCTCCAGCTCCTCGGTCACCTCCCAGACCCTGGCGTTGACCATGTCAATTTTGTTGAGCACCGGCACGATCGTCAGATCCTGCTCAAGCGCCGCATAGGCATTGGCCATGGTCTGGGCCTGCACGCCCTGGCAGGCATCCACCAGCAACAACGCTCCCTCGCAGCAAGCCAGACTCCGCGAGACCTCGTAGTGAAAGTCCACATGGCCGGGCGTATCAATCAGATTCAGCTCGTAACGCTCGCCGTCCATCTCGTGGTAAATCACCACCGCCCGGGCCTTGATGGTGATGCCCCGCTCGCGCTCCAACTCCAGGTCGTCGAGCAATTGCGCCTGCATCTGCCGCTTGCTCACCGCGGCGGTGGCCTCAAGCAACCGATCGGCCAGGGTGCTCTTGCCGTGATCAATGTGCGCAACAATCGAAAAGTTGCGAATGTGCTGACAATCGATTCTGGGAACAAGCGACAAGGGGGATTTCCTCGAACCAAGGGGTTGGCAAGCGGCTCGGGCCATTCCGGCGACCGGCCTGGAAGCCCAGCGCCGCCACCATCGGCGGTGCGAACGCCAGTCCTTATTATCCCCGGTGGGCCCCAAACCGAGAAGGCCCGTTTCGTCGATTGCCCATGGTAGGGGGTATCCTTCGGCCCCGAGGCCTGGGGCCACCCTACCTGGTGCCCCCAGCATTCAGCATCCGCTGGCGACCGAGCACCTCCAACAAAAACTCGATGACCTCAAGATGCCGCACGGCCTCGTCCAGGGTCGCCCCCCAGGTGTAGAGTCCGTGCCCGCGAAGCAAAAAGCCCCAACGCAGGTCAGGATCGCGGGCGATGAGCCGCTCGCCCACCCGACGGGCCAGGTCTGGCATATCCTGGGTGTTGTCGAAGATCGCCAGGCCGACGGAACTCTGGTGGGTGGTCACTCCCGCCAGGCCTTTGAGCATCTCCAGGCCCGAGAAGCCGATGCGGCCTTCGGCAAACAGGGCGTCTGACAGCAGCGTCGACCAAACCGAGTGGGTGTGGACCACCGCCTTGGCCTCGGTCAGATTGGTGGCCGTGGTATGCAGCAAGGTCTCGGCACTGGGCTTGGGCAGCCGCGGGTCAATCGCCTGGCCTTGGGCATCGACCACCACAAAGTTGTCTGGGGTGAGCCGGCCTTTGTCGTAACCGCTGGCGGTGATCAACAGCCGATAGGGGGCGTCGCCCACAACGGTGCTGTAGTTGCTACTGGTGCCCAGGCTCCAACCCCGCGTCCAGCACATGCGGCCAATGGCCGACAGCCGCTCGATGCCCGCGACCACCGTGTCGGCCCGATCGGGTAGAAGGCTGGCGGCAAGCGGCAAGGCGGTCATAGCGGCACAACGCACAGCGGCGACTGGGGGCGATTCGGGGCGGCCAACGACTGGGCACCAAATTAGCTCATCCCGCGGCGGCGGCAAACCGGGCGACACGCCCAAGGCCCCGGCACCGCGGTGCGAGAAAGTGTCGCGGCGGATCGCCGGATGGGCTGACCGGCCGCCCCCGACTCACTAGAACACCTTGGCACACGCACTCTCGCTCACCCCACGGCTGGCACATGGGCTACTCTTCGCTTGCTGAGTGCGTGGCCGATCTGGAACGGACCGGCCAACTCGTGCGGCTCCGTCAACCGGTCGACGCCTGCCTGGAGGTCGCCGAGATCCAACGTCGGCTGTATCGCGTGGGCGGACCGGCCATTCTGTTTGAACGGGTCCACGACTGCGACTTCCCGATGCTGGGCAATCTGTTTGGCACCCTGGATCGCGCCCGCTTTGTGTTTCGCGATACGTTGGACGCGGTGCGGTTGATGATCGAGGCCAAGACCGATCCGCCCAGCGTGCTCCGGCGGCCGTCCACCTGGTGGCGGTTGGCCACCGCCGGCCTGACGACGTTGCCCAAGCGGGTCAGCGGCGGACCCGTTTTGAGCCACACCACGCGACTGAGTGCCTTGCCGCAACTGAAAAGTTGGCCCGACGACGGCGGAGCCTTCGTCACGTTGCCACTGGTCTTCACCGAGGATCCCGAACGCCCCGGGTGGCAGAAGTCCAACCTGGGCATGTATCGGGTGCAGCTCTCGGGCAACGACTACGAGGCCGATCGCGAGGTCGGCCTGCACTACCAGATTCACCGCGGCATCGGCGTGCATCACGCGACGGCCGCGCGGCGGGGCGAGCCCTTGCGGGTGAACGTGTTCGTTGGCGGTCCGCCGGCCATGACGTTGTCCGCCGTGATGCCCTTGCCCGAAGGATTGCCCGAGTTGATCTTCGCCGGCGCCCTGGGCGGTCGCCGTATCCGCCTGATCGAACAACCCCAGCATGCCGCCATCTGGGCCGATGCCGACTTCTGCCTGGCCGGCACCATCGACCCCCAGGCCACCAAGCCCGAGGGACCGTTCGGCGATCACCTGGGCTATTACAGCTTGCAGCACGAGTTTCCCGTGATGCGGGTCGATCGGGTGTATCATCGACCCGGGGCCATTTGGCCGTTCACCACCGTGGGCCGACCCCCGCAAGAAGACACCGTGTTTGGCGAGTTGATTCATGAACTCACCGGACCGGTGATTCCCACCGTGTTGCCGGGCGTGCGGGCGGTTCACGCGGTGGATGCCGCCGGGGTGCATCCGTTGTTACTGGCGATGGGCAGCGAGCGCTACACGCCCTATGCCGAGCTGCGGCGGCCCCAGGAGCTGTTGACGCAGGCCTCGGCGATTTTGGGTCAGGGACAACTTTCGCTGGCCAAGTATCTGCTGATCGTCTCGCAGGACGACAATCCCGAGTTGGACATTCACGATATCGGGGCGTTTCTGACGCATTGGCTGGAACGGGTCGATTGGCGGCGGGACCTGCACTTCCACACCCGGACCACGATCGACACGCTGGACTATTCGGGCTTTTCCGAGGGTCGGCTCAACGAGGGCAGCAAGCTGGTGATGGCCGCCGTGGGACCGCCCCGACGCCGCCTGGCCAACGAACTGCCCAGCAATTTGCATTTGCCCGCCGGGTTTCATTCCCCCAAGGTCTGCCGGCCGGGCGTGTTGGCGATTGGGGCCCCGCGGTATGACGCGCACATCCTTGAGGTCGAGCCCGCGGTGGCCCGATTCCTCTCGGCCTTTGACGAGCACGCTCCGCTCAATACGTTTGCCCTGATCGTGCTGGTCGATGACCCCGAGTTCACCGAGGCCAGTTTGAACAATTGGCTCTGTACGGTGTTCACCCGCAGCAATCC
>JBJHDE010000163.1:0-9718 GCA_050486385.1 Planctomycetales bacterium
TCGAACGGTTTCTGGCCCGCTTCCCGAGCGTCAGTGATCTGGCCGCCGCCGACGAGCAGGAGGTGCTCAAGCTGTGGGAGGGGCTAGGCTATTACCGTCGCGCGCGGCACCTGCACGCCGCCGCCCAGCGGATTGTCGACCAGCACGGCGGGGTGTTTCCCGACACGCTGGAAAGCGTCTTGGCCCTGCCGGGCGTGGGGCGCTACACCGCCGGGGCGATTCTGTCGATCGCCTTCGACCAGCGGACCCCCATCGTCGAGGCCAACACCCAACGCCTGTACGCCCGACTCATGGCTTACGCCGGCGAGCTGCAAACCTCGGCCGGGCAACGGTTGTTGTGGACCGCCGCCGAACAGTGGTTGCCGCAACGCGAGGTCGGCCAGTTCAACCAGGCCTTGATGGAGCTTGGCGGTCGGGTGTGTACGCCCAAGCAGCCCTCGTGCCTGCTGTGCCCACTCAACGGCGAGTGCGAGGCTCGGCGGCAGGGCCTGCAAGCGTCGATTCCCCAGCCGGTGGTCCGCCGTAAGCCCACCGATGTTCGCGAGGTGGCCGCCGTGGTGGGCCATGCCGACGCCGTGCTGCTACAACGCAACGCGGCCGATGCGCCCCGTTGGGCCGGTTTGTGGGACTTTCCCCGCTTTCCTATTCCTGACGATACGGCCGCCCCCGAGGTCCCAGCCCTGCTGGCCGCCAGCATCCAGCGGCGATTCGGCCTGGCCATCGATCCCGGCCCCCGGCTGACCACCATTCGCCACGGAGTCACCCGCTTTCGCATCGCCCTGGAGTGTTATGCCGCCAGCCTGCGTGATCCGACCCAAACGCTGGCCATTGCCGATATGGCGGCCCCCATCGACCGCGCCCAGTGGATCCCCCGCGATCGCCTGGTGGACTATCCCCTGAGCACCAGCGCCCGCAAGCTGGCCCGCTTTGTGGCCGAATGAGTCTCGGGCATGAAGCGGTGGGCCAACTCGTTCCCCGATCCCCCCGCCTAATCGGAAAATTCTCCGGCACCGCGGCGGCAAGGGCCCAACAACCTGGGGCACGGCCGCGAGGTGGGGCGAAGACTCTCGGTGCCGTTGGCCGATCCAATCAGGAAGCGGCTTGCCGCGGATGTGCGGGTCGCGAACCGGCCCGCCTGCCTTTGTCCGAGAGGTTTGCCGTTGCCCACCACGTTGCCCCAGATTGCACTATGCCTGTTGGTTCTGGCGTGGGTGGGGGCCTGGATTGCCCCAATCGGGGCCGACGACGCCGCGTGGGTCGGCCAAGTGAGAAGCTGGCCTGCCCCCCGCTTCGGCGATGACGCCGTCGGCCAGGCGGCCCAACGGGTGGCCGACGCCCTGGTTCAGGCCGATCGCCGGCTCGACCAGTGGCCCGAAACCGGCGATGGCTGGCGGGGCTTTCTGCAACTCGATCGGCTGCGGGACACCGTCTCCCAGCTTCAACAGGCCGGGCCCGAAGCGGTCGAGCCCGACACCCTGGACGAGTTGCTCGCCCCGTGGACCTGGTCGACCCCAGGTATCGAGACGCCCGAATTTGTCGCCGTGCGGCGGGCCCTGGCCGAGTTGCGGGCGAGTCATCGCCGGGCGATCGAGCCCGATCAGCCCATGCAATGGGCCGAGCGAACGGCGCTCCTGGCCGATGGCTTGTTGGCCCTGCAAGCCCATCCGGCCGACAGCGCCGCGCGGCGGCAAGTGGCCGAGCAGCTCGAATGGCTGCGGCTGCGTTCGCCGGATTCCCCCCAAGTGGCGATGGTCGAGGAGCGGTTCGCGCGGCCGAATCTGCACGCCCGGATTCGCGAGGATCTGCTCAACGCCCGGCTGGCCGAGCCTTTCAGCGATCAGCGTCAGGTGGTCGATTGCATCAAGACCACCCGCATCGTGAGCCAAGGGACTTCGGAGGGAGCCACGCGGTTCAAGGTCGAGCCCGACGCCCAGGCTGCCCGGCTGCGGTTGGAGATCGCGGGTCAGACGGTGTCCCGGAACGTTGGCTTTGACGGACCGATTCGGGTTTTCAGCCGCTCGCGGATTCCCTTTTTGGCCGTGACCCAGGCCGTATTGACCGCCGAAGGAGCCCGCTTCGAGCCGGTCGAGGTCTCGGTGGGCGGAACGAATACCCACATCGATCGCGTCGAGAGCGAGTTCGCGGGTGTGATGGATCATCTGGCCCGTCATGTGGCCGAACGCCGGATCGACCAACAACGCGACGAGTACGAGGCCATCAGTCGGGCCAAGGCGCGGGCCCGCTACATGCGGCAGTTCACCGAGCAGCTCGACGAGCAGCGCGAAGCTGGGGCCCAGGCCGGTCGCGAGCTGTTGGCCCCCTTGGCCGACCGCGGCTTGATGCCCCGCGACGTGCGGTTTGCGTCGACCGATGCGCATGTCGTCACCGCCGCTCGGGTGGCGCGGGTCAGCCAGTTGGCGGCGACTTCGGGTCCAATCGCCTGGCCGGGTGGTTCGGCCTTGGAGGTTGTGCTGCACGAGTCGGCGGTCGAGAACACCGCGGCCAGCACCGCCAGCGGGCGACGCATCGAACCCAGTCAGGTCGTCCGCGAGTTGTTTCCCTGGTTCGGCGAGTTTCAGCGCGTTTTGGGGAACTCGGCACCTGAGGACGGCGACGAACTTTCGGCGGTCACCTTCGTAGAACAGCGCCCGGTGGCCGTGGATTTCCGCGAGAACCGCCTGGTGGTGGCCCTGCGGTTTCGGTCGTTCGAGTCCGGTCAGCGTCGCTACACGGCCATGGATCTGACGGCAACCTACCGGCCCGAGCGTTCCCCGAAGGGCTGGTTTTTGGTCCGCGAGGAGCTGACGGCCTACCCGCCGGAATACGACCCCGTGACGAATCCGCAGCTTGGCGTCCGCACGAAGATTCAGCAACGCGTGTTGCTGCGGCGGTTCGAACGGCTGCTGGATGAACGAATTGACCTGAATCGCCCCCTCTGTTGGACTGACGACACGGGGGACATCCGGGCGGTATTGTTCATCGATCACTTGGCCACGGCCGAGGGGTGGCTGGCCTTGGGCTTTCGCTTTGAAGAGCCCAAGTCGGCCCGCAAGGCCCCGTCACCCGATGGGGTTGCTGGAGCAAAGCGATGAGGAGGGCGAGGCAGATTGACTCCTGAATTCCGCTAGAGTCAAATGAGGGTCCTGGGCCGGATCATCCGGATCGCTGGAATGCACTGACTGGTTGCATTGCCCAGTGCCGATGATGGATGCGGGCTGGGAGGTTCAGGTTGCCTCGCCTGAGGGAGACGGTTAGCATAAATTTCGTCGGAAGCGGTATTTCCCCGCCTCAAGTCGCCCAAACGCGTTCTCGCCGTTTGTCGGCGATGGGGGTGGGGACTGGTTCGAGTCCTTGACCCGCAAGGGAACACCGACCCGCAAGGGAACACCATCATGAGCCAACCTCGCTGGTTGAGTCGTCTGGGAATTCGCGTCCTGTTGGTTGCGATTCTGCTGGGAACATTCTGTCTGATCGTGCCGCGCACGAATGTGGCCCGGGCGGAGATTACGGCTCCCCGGCCGATTGATCGTCAGGTCACGATTGCGGTGACCAGTTTGATGCGGCGACTGCACGTGACGCGGCATGCCCTGGACGACGAGATCAGCGAGCGGTGGCTGGACCACTTCATCAAGTCGCTGGACAACAATCGGCTGTACTTTTACGAGAGCGACGTCAAGGAGTTCGAGGAGCGGAAGTTCGACCTCGACAACATGGCGCATCGTGGCGACATCAGCTTTGCCCATCAGGTGTTTCGCCGCTATCTGCGACGCCTGGAAGAGAAACTGGCCATGGCCGAATGGGCCCTGGAGCAGGAGCACGACTTCGGACTGGAAGAGACCGTGGTCCGCGATCCCAAGCACCTGAAGTGGCCCAAGGGACCGGCCGACGCCCGCGAGCGGTGGCGGAAGCGGGTCAAGCACGACTTGCTGGTGCTGATGACCGATGGTAGTGAGAAGGAAGAGGCCCTGGAGCGGCTGGGTCGGCGGTATTCGGGATTTGTCCGTCGGATGAATCAGACGACCGACGACGAGTTGCTGGAAATCTACCTGACGGCGATGACCACCAGCTACGATCCGCACTCGACTTACATGTCGCCCGAGACCGAGGAGAATTTCCGGACCCAGATGGCGCTGAGCTTGCAGGGCATTGGGGCCAGCCTGCGGTATGAAGATGGTTACACGATCGTCACCGAGATTGTGCCGGGTGGGGCCGCGGCTCGCGATGGCCGCTTGCAGCCCGAAGACCGCGTCATCGGCGTGGGCCAAGGAGACAGCGGCGAGATTGAAGACGTTGTCGAGATGCGTCTTTCCGACGTGGTCAATCGGATCCGGGGCAAGGCCGGCACCGTGGTGCGGTTGCAGGTGATTCCCGCCGGCAAGACCGAATCGGAAACCATCGACATCACCCGAGCCAAGATCGAGCTGGCGGATCAGGAAGCCCGGGCCGAGATCATCGAGTCGGGTCAGCGACCCGACGGCAAGCCGTTCAAGCTGGGCGTGATCAATGTGCCCAGCTTCTACCGCGACATGGAAGCCAAGGAGACCGACCCCGAGTTCAAGAGCGTCAGTCGTGATATCCGCCGGCTGCTGGAACACCCCGAGAAGGGCTTTAAGGCCAAGGGCGTGGACCTGGCCGTCATCGACCTGCGGCACAACGGTGGCGGTTCGCTGACCGAGGTCATTTCGATGGTCGGGCTGTTCGTGGACTCCGGCCCGGTTGTGCAGATTCGCAACTGGGAGGGTTCGGTCGAACCCCAGAAGACCAAGAATGGCGACGTCGTCTGGAATCGCCCGGTGGTCGTGCTGACCAGCAAGGCCAGTGCAAGTGCCAGCGAGATTTTTGCCGCCGCCATGCAAGATTACGAGCGGGGCCTGGTCATCGGCGATGCCTCGACCCACGGTAAGGGCTCGGTGCAGAGCCTGCTGCCGATCGGTCGGACCCTGCTGCCGGGGCCCAATCCGCCGGAGATGGGGTCGCTGAAGGTCACCACGCAGCAGTACTATCGCATCAATGGCGAAGGCACCCAGCGTCGCGGTGTGCGTCCCGACGTGATTCTGCCCAGCATCATCAATCACCTGGCCGAAGGCGAGGGCGACCTGGACTTCGCCCTGGAGTTCGACAAGGTGCCGCCGGCCCAGTATCGGGCCTACGGTCAGGTCAACGACACGATTCGTCGCCAACTGCAAGAGATGTCGGCTCAGCGGATCGAGGACCACGAGAAGTGGCAGAAGGTCCAGCGGCTGATTGCCCTGTACCTGGCCCGCAAGGATCGTCCCGAAGTCACCTTGCATCGCGACAAGTACATCGCCGAACGCGAGGAGATGGAGGCCCTGCAAGAGAAGGCCAGCGAGCGACGGTCGATTCACAATCGCCCGGTCGTCGATCGGGACTACTACTTCGACGAAGTGGTCAACATCTCGTTGGATTATCTCCGGCTCGGTCAGGTGGCTCGACGCAACTGACCGCGGGCCTACAAAGTGTTCGAGTTCACAATCGCCCGACTCTCGCAGTGTGACCAGCCGAGAGTCGGGCGTTGTTGTTGCCATCGGCGGTCGTGTGCCGGCCGGTGCCCGGACGTGTGAAACGAGCGGACTCGTTCCCAGAGAGGTCGCGCCGTGTTGCTGGCGATTCAAGGGCTAACCAAGCATTACCGGCGGCTGGTGGCTTTGCAGCCGTGCGACCTGGTGGTCAAGCCGGGCGAGGTGTTTGGCCTGTTGGGCCCCAATGGGGCCGGTAAGACGACTTTGCTGCGGTTGGTGATGGGCTTTCTGCGGCCCTCGGGCGGCACGGCCCAGGTGGCCGGCTTCGACTGTTGGCGGAACCAATCGCAGGTCCACCAGCGGACGGCTTATCTGCCGGGCGAGGTCCGGTTGATTCGCTCGATGTCTGGCCGCGAGCTACTGACGCTGTTCGCCCGGATGCGGCCGGGTGGCGATCCCGCGCGGTCACTGGCCTTGGCCCAGCGCTTGGAAGTCGACCTGAGTCGCCGAGTCTCGGCGTGCAGTTCGGGCATGCGACAGAAGCTGGCCCTGGCCATGACGCTGGCCTCGGATGTGCCGTTGGTGATTCTTGACGAACCGACCAACCACCTGGATCCGACCGCCCGGCTGGAAGTCATCCGACTGGTTCGCGAGGCCCGCGATGCCGGTCGGGCCGTGGTCTTCAGTTCGCATGTGTTTGAAGAGGCCGACCGCGTGTGCGATCGCGTGGGGTTGTTGCGACGCGGGGCGCTGGTGGCCGAGACCAACGTGGGCGAGGTCCGCAGTCAGCATCTCGTGACCGCGCGGCCTCGGGGCCAAGTCGGGCAGGTGCCGCCTGAGCTGGTCGCTCGGGTGACGCCGATCGAGGCTCCGCCCGAGCGCCTCGCCTGGCAGATTCAGGGCGAGCTGCACGATTGTCTGGGTTGGCTGGCCCAGCAGCCGCTGTCCGATCTCCAGATCGAGTCCATGGGGCTGCAAGCCATTTACGAACGCCTGTACGGCCTCAAGCAGGAGTAGGGCTCACAGGGCCATGTTGCGGGCCGTGCGTTGGCGCCGCGGGACCCGCGGACCGGCGGCGCTGGGGTCAGGGCAAGGCCAGCTTACGGATCACTGCAAGAGTTCAGGAACGGACCTGGCACCACGAATAACGTTCGAAGTGTTGCGTAGGAATCAATAACTGTTGCCCGCGACCGCACGCCGATTGGGTCGGAACCATCATCTTCATTATGTCGGGATTCGCCGGATGAACCGAACACTCTTCAAACTGGCACTCCGCGAGGCGTGGGCGTTCTTGGCGATTGCGGCGGGACTGTTGGTGGTGTTCTCGTGGCTGTTCGTGTTCATCATGAAAGACGTCAGCCTGCCGGCCGTGTTTCAGTTGTTTGATTTTGCCTTGCCGGTGCTGGGGCTGCCGATGAGCCGCTTGGCTTCGCCCGAGGGGACGTTCAGCGTGGTGTACGTCGATGCGCCCACGTTGATCCTGTGCGTGGCCTGGGCGGTGACCCGAGGCAGCGACGCGGTCAGCGGGCAACTGGGACGCGGCGTGTTAGAAACCGTGCTGGCTCAGCCGATCTCGCGGAGCGGTTTGCTGGCGGTGCATACGCTGGTCACCACGCTGGGGGCACTCGTGCTGGCCGCGGCGGTGTGGGCGGGAATCGCCTTGGGGTTGTGGAGCTTCGGTCAGTTGGAGCGGGTGTCGCCGTGGAGTTTCTTGCCGGGCTCGATCAATCTGTTCTTCTTCATGCTGGCACTGGCCGGCATCACGACCATGGTCTCGGCCTTCGAGACCCAGCGCTGGCGGACAATCGGCGTGGTGGTGGGCTTCTACGTGGTGTCGGTCATGCTCAAAGTGCTGGCTCGCCTCTGGCCACAGGGGGGCTGGCTGAGTTATCTTTCTCTGCCGGCGGCCTACGAGCCGCAACGCCTGATCGTCTATCCCGAGCGGATGGCCGAGCAGTTCACGTACAACGGAACACTGCTGGTGGTGGCGGTGCTGAGTTACCTGGTCGCCTTTCTGTGGTTTGCCCGACGCGACCTGCCGCCTCCGCCCTGACGCCGTGCCTGGCAAGCGTGTGTCGCGCTTGGAGCCGCGGCGGTCCGATCGAACGCCTGGGAGGTTCATGATGAAACGCTGGAAGGTTGCCGGAATCAACTTCGACCACTTTCACATGGGCGATAATCTACGCTATGCCTATGAACACCCCGAGGTCGAGTTGGTCGCCCTGTGCGATGAACGGCCCGAGCGGATGACCGACGCCGCCGGGGCGTTTGGCATCGACCAGGACAAGCTGTTCACCGATCCCGACCTGTGCCTGCAGGCCAGTCGACCCGACCTGGTGATTCTTTGCCCGGCCACCGCCGAGCACGGGTTGTGGGTCGAACGCATCGCCCCGTTTGGCGTTCACATCCTGATGGAGAAGCCCTTCGCGGCCTCACTGGCCGAGGCCGATCGCATGGCGATTGCCATGGGGCCCACCGGGGCCTCGCTGGCCATCAACTGGCCGCTGTGCTGGATGCCGGTCTACGTGACCGCCAAACGCCTGGTCGACGAGGGCCGCATCGGCCGCGTCATCGAGGTGCATCATTACGGCGGCAACCGCGGTCCGCTGTACCACGGGGCCGACAAACGCGAGGTCGACGCCGAGACCGTCGCCCGCGAGAAGCCGCACAGTTGGTTCTACAAGAAAGAACACGGCGGCGGCTCGATGCTGGATTATCTGGGCTACGGCACGACGCTGGGAACTTGGTTCCTCAACGGCGCGGCACCGCTTGAGGTTACCGCCGTGGTGGACGAACCGCCGGGCCTGGAGGTCGACGAGCACGCAATTGTGGTCGCCCGCTACGAGTTTGGCCTGAGCAAGTTCGAGACCCGCTGGGGGACTTTCACCGATCCTTGGACCTTTCAACCCGAGCCCAGGTGCGGCTTTGTCATCGTGGGCACCGAGGGCACCCTCGCCGCCTACGACTATGCCGAGGCCTTGCGGATGCAAACCCGCGGGTGCCCGGCCGGCGAGATGGTGCCGGTCGATCCCTTGGAACCGCCCCACCGCAACCCGATTGAGTACATGTTGGATTGCCTCGACCACGGCCGGCCCATCGAAGGACCACTATCGGTGGAGGTCAGCCGCCTGGGGCAGCGGATCGTGGACACCGCCGTGCTGAGCGCTCGCGAGAAACGGACCGTGCCGCTGGTGCAGTGAACTCCGCCGCCGTCTGGGCGATCACTGAAACATCAGCAATCCGGCGGTCTGCGGCAAACGTTCGCGGACAATCGTCCCAGTCCAGCCGGCGCTGCCGTGGCCGGGGACAATCCGCATCAGGCCCAGGCCCCACACCTGATCGCGCGACGGCATCCGCCCGGTGAGTTCCTCCAGCGGGATGGCCGCTTCGATGGTCCACAGGTTGTCGCTGTCTTTGTGGGCCACGTACCAGGTGGGGTTCCAGGAGGCATCTTCCCACAGGCGTTCGGCCACCCAGCCGCGATGATCGATGGTCAGCTCGTAGGCCACCGACCAGTCGCGATCGGTATCAATCGTCAGCACGATCCGATCCGAAGCGGCCAGATCGGCGTTTCGCGGACGCGGGGCGTCGGACTTGGTGTAGCGAAAGCCCTCGACCTTGCGGCACGAGATGGCCAGGTAAAGAAACTGCCGATCGTAAGCAAACATGCAGGCCGCCGGCGCACCGCCGGGGCCGCTGGGCAGCAGAATCGGTTCGGCCGACCGCCACACATCGTCATCGAAGTAGCCGTCCAGATGCGGCGGCTCGAGCACCGCGGCGCAGCGGGCCACCGGGCGTGGCGATTCGCCTTGCCGATGCTTGAGCCATAGCTCGGTGCGGGCACAATCCCGCCACACGGGATCGACGGCCGCCTGGCGAAACTCGTCGAGAAACTGTTCGGCCGTGCCCGTGCGACCCAGCCGGCGTTCGGCCGAGGCCAGCGTGAACCGCAGAATCGGGTCCTCGGTCATACTCGGGCGGGTCGTCCCCAAACGGCGAAACAGTTCGGCGGCGGCCTGCAACTGCGGGGCCGTGCCAGAAAGCTGGGGCGTCGACTCTTGCGACTCGTCGTCTGGGGGCAGTGCCCCGCCGGCGGCGTCGCGGAGACTGGCTCCCGCCAGACGCCGGAACCGCCAGGCCATCTCTTCGCTGCTGAAATAGCGGATCAGCCAGCTCTTGGAGACGGCCGCCGTGGCGTGATTGGGATAACGCTCCATCAGCAGCCGATGGATCTCGGC
>JBJHDE010000164.1:0-6440 GCA_050486385.1 Planctomycetales bacterium
GTCCGGACCGAGCTCGCGCCGCCACAGTTCGGCCCGTGCGGCCGGCAGGGCCAGCTCGGGGCAGCCGTCGGCGTGTAGCCGATCAAAAACCAGCCGCAGGACCCGCCACAGGTCGCCGTGCGGGGTGCCCCGGAAACGCCCGGCCATCTCGCGGAGGCGGGTGGTTGAGTAGTGGTCGAGGTAGCGTTTGACGGCCGCATCGTCGGCGGTGGGGTCCAACAGCAGCGGGCGACCGGCCTCGGTGCGGCGGTCCTCGGCCACGAACAGAAAGAGCAGCCGATAGACGATCCGCAGCAGTTGCCGGTAGTAGTCCTGGCGGTCCAGGCCGCCGGGCTGCTGGAGCGACTCGCGGAGGGTGGCGTTGGCCGGGTGTTCCAAAAAACCCTGGCCGAGGGCGGTGATGGCCGCCTCGACGCCGTCGCGGAGGGCGTCCAACGCCCGCTTGCCCAGCTTGTCGGCTTCTTGGGTCCAGCGTTCCAGCAGGCAGTCGGGCGGGCGCTCGCCCTCGAGGCGGCTCTGGTGGCAGATCATCCACAGCAGTTTGAAGTCGGCATACTGCTGGCCGGTGAACAGGGTTTCCAGGTCGAACTCGACGTAGGCCTGGCGGGTCAGCGAGCGGTTGTCGCGGAGGACCCGCAGCCGCCGGCCGTTGGAGACGAAGGCCCAGAGGTGGTCTTCGGAGCGGTTCAGGAGTTCCTGAATCAGACTGTGCGGGGCTGAGGCCGTGCCGCCGCCGGGCAGCGTGGTGCGGCGATCCAGCTCTTGATCCCAGGGCACCAGGTGGACCAGCGCGTGCCCCCAGCGGTGCGAGACCGGATAGGTCTTCTCGCCGATGACGATCGGTGCGGTGGGTTGGAGGGTGCCGTAGCCCAGTTCCTGAAACAGTGGCAGCAGCCAACGCTCGCGGGTCAGCCGGGCCAGGTGCGGGGCGTTCTCGGGTCGGGCGAGGGCCTCGCCGAGGGCCACCCAGGCCCCGACCAGGCGGTTCCAACTGCGGTTGACGGCCTCGCCGAGCTTCTCGTGCGGCAGCAAGTGGTAGTCGGTCGGCCGCAGGCCCGGCAGGTTGCGGTCCTCGTCAGCGACCCGCTGCAACAGGTCCGGCGGCAGCAGGGCCCCCTCGCTGGTGAGAGTGGCGAAGACGGTCTTGGTCGGTCGCGTCTGCATAACGGCAAAGTGTTCGGTGAGGAGATTCAGACGAGGGGGAACAGGAGGTAGATGCCCAGCACATCGGGCGGCAACTTCGGTTCGACGCGGTGCGTGATGCCACGGGCCTGCATCGTACGGCGAACCCGGCGGTGGGCTTCTTCGAGCTGGTTTCCGAGCCGACGAGCGACGTCTTGCAGGTGCGGAAGCAAGTGTTCGTCGTGGTTGTCGACGACCTTTTGGATCTGGTCGCGGGCCATGTCCGGGTTGACGTTGGCCTCGGGCACCGCCGCCAGCAGTTGCTCCAGGGCGGCCTGGTCTTCGATCCACTCGGCTTTCTCGGGGCTGCCCGAGTAGCCCAGCACGCGGCACTCCTCGGCCAGCAGGTGCTGCTCCTGGCCGTCGCGGCGTTGCGTCACGATCTGGAAACGGAAGCGGACCAGCAGCAACGTCCGCCGCCGTTCGACCGCGGCGGTGCGGATGACCCCGCATCGCCGGGCCTGGCCGGGTGCCGTGGGGTCCAGGGCCGTGTCCATGACGAAGGTCGCCAGCTTATCGACCAGCGGGTGCGTCCGAGTCAGGTAGAGCGTGCCCTCGTCAACAGGTAGCGAGAACCTGGCCTCGACGGTCTGGTTCTTCTCGCCCAGAGCCAGCAGGTCGCGCAGCGGCATCGGGCACTCCTTGAAGTCGAGCCGCCAGCGGTCGCCGGGACGCTCGGCCACCAGCCCCTTGTGGGCCTGGGTCGCCTCGATGACGAATCGCCTGGTGTCGACGCCCGATCCGATGGCCTCACGGACGGCTCGCAGCTCGCGCTCGACTTCGTCGATTTGGGCGGTCATCGTCTCTTGGGCGAAGACGGTCCGGCTGCGTCGTTCCTGTTCGGCCGAGCGGTCCCAGTCGCCGTGGACCTCGCGGACGACTTTGTCTTCGTTGGGGTCGAACAGCAGCATTTGCTGCTGCTTGGGCGAGGGCTTGCCACGGAGCAGCAGGCCTTCGAGGATCGCCTGCATGAGCTTGTCGCTTTCGACCGGTACGGGAACGGAGATGCCCAGCGACGAGCGGATGTTGCGGTGCTTGCGGATCAGGACGTCAAGGACGATGCCGTCGATCTGGTTGTCGACCCCGTAGAAGGTCAGAACGCGGACGCTGGGTGAGGGCTGGCCGTAGCGGTCGACGCGGCCCTCGCGCTGTTCGTGCCGCGTGGGGCTCCAGGCCAGATCGTAGTGGACGACGGCATTGAAGTGCTGCTGAAGGTTGATGCCCTCGCTCAGGCAGTCGGTGCAGACGAGGATCCGCTTCGGGCTCTCGGCGAGGGCCAGAATTCGCTCTTCGCGTTCGGCCGGCGGCTGCTGGCCGGTCACGGCCACGACTTCGACCTTCTTGCCGAGCTTCTGGCGGAGCTGGTCGGCCACGTACTCGGCGGTATCGATGAAGCGGCAGAACAGGATGGGGTGGTAGCCGTCGTCCAGCAGGCCCTGGGTCAATTCGGCGACCCTCTGGAGTTTGCGATCCTCCCGGCCGGCCAGGGCCTCGGCCTGTTGGGCCAGTGTCGCGAGCCGGTTGTGCGCGGGGGCGTCTTGTTCGCCGTCCTCATCGCCGGGATCCGCCCCGGGGGTCACATCCTGGGCGTCGGTGGCTTCGTCGTCCAGCAGGTCCATCACGGCCCGGCGGCCGACCTCGTCGGCCTCCCGGTCGCTGGTGGTGTCGGCCGTGGCCGCACGGTTTTTGAGCGTCGCCGCCGCGGCAGCCGGGCTGGAGGCCAACGCCCGCAGCAGGGCCAGTGCGCTCCACCAGCGGACTCTCTGGCGGTGGCGGCCACCGGACTCGTCGCGGACGGTCTCCTGGGCGTAGGCCAGGACTTCACGGAACAGTCCACGGTAGGCTGGCGTAAGCTGGTAGGTGTCCTCGCGCTCCTCGCGGTCGGGGAAGGGGGTCTCTTCCTTCATGAAGTGGCGGATGTCGCCACGGCGGCGTTGGACGACGTACTCGGCCAGCCGCTGCCGTTGCCGGCGATTTTTCTCGCCCGAGAGGTCCGCCGGCAGGTTGGCGAACTCGGGATTGACGAGCGACAGCAGCGAGCGGAAGGCTTCCTCCTTGCCGCTGTGTGGTGTGGCCGTGACCAAGACCAGGTGCCGCAGGGTCCCGTCGGCCAAGGGCTTCTGGGCCAGGTCGCGGACCAGCTCGTGCCGCTGCTGCTTGCCGCCGCGGCCCTCGGCCACTGCGCAGGTGTGGGCCTCGTCGACGACGACCAATTCGGGGCAGGATCGCAGGAAGTCGTCGCGGCGGCGATGGCTCTTGATGAAGTCGGTTGAAACGACGGTGTGCGGAAAGACGTCAAAGACCGTCTCGGCCTGGCGGCACTGCCGCTCTAACTGCGCGGCCGTGCTCGACAGGACGAGGACCGGGTCGAGATGGAACTTTTCGCGCAGCTCGCGCTGCCATTGCTCGGTGAGGTGCGGGGGACAGAGAACGGCAAAGCGGGTCACCTCGCCGCGGTCGAGTAGCTCGCGGACGATCAGGGCCGCCTCGACGGTCTTGCCGATGCCCACGTCGTCGGCAATCAGCAGCCGAACGGGGTCCTGCTTGAGTGCCAGCAAGAGCGGCACCAGTTGGTAGGGACGGGGCTCGACGTTGATTTTGGCGAACGAACGGAACGGCCCGCCGCTGGACCGAAAGCCCAGACGGACCGCGTCTCGCAGTAATCGGCAGGAGCGGTGGTCACCAAAATCGTTAGGGTTCGTGGGATCCGGCAGTGCGAAGGCGGCTGGTCGCACGTCGTGCCCTTCGAGCGGTAGGTAGAGTCCGGTCACCTCGATGTCCGTTCCGCCCAGCGGCCGGAGCAGTAAGGTCTTGGCGTCGGAGTTCGGCAGGACGACCCATTCTCGACCTCGGGTATGGACGAGCGAGCCAACGGCGAAGCTCATCAGTTGGCCTCCTTTCTGGGTGGCGCGGTGAGGATCTCTTCAAGAAATGGGCTTGGTTCGCCAACCCAGGTCACCACCAACTCGTCGCGGGCCCGGGTCATGCTGACGTAGAACAGGTGCCGCTCGCGATCGCGAGTCTCGCGGAGGTCCTGGGGGTCACTGGCCTGATTCAACAGCCACGGCGGCGGCAGATGGGCCTTGGAGGCATCGGCCACGAAGACCGCTTTGAACTCCAGGCCCTTGGCCCGGTGCATGGTGCCCAGCCGGACGCCGGGGCGGTCGTCGTCGCCCGAGCGGTCCAGCGGCAGTGCGGCGAGGCCGGCGGCCACGAGTTGCTCTCGGACCGGTTCGAGCAGCTTTTTTGAGCGGGCGAAGACGGCGATCTCCTCGGCGGCCAGGCCGCCCTCGGTCAGCCGGCGGCAGTTCTGTGCGATGAAGTCCGCCTGTTCGGCGGCGGTCTTGAAGCCGGCCACCTTCGGTTCCGGACCGCGAAGCAGGCTGCGGGCGCGGCGGTCCTCGGTTCCGCCGTCCATGTCATCTGAGGTTCCGGCCAGAACCCGGTCGGCGAACCGCTTGATCTGTTCGGTCGTGCGGTAGTTGATCCGCAGTGTGTGAGACCGTCCGACGACCTTGATGCCGAGCTTCGAGAGGACGATTGGACGCGAGTAGATCCGCTGTCCACTGTCGCCGACCAGCGTCAGGCCATCAGGGCCATCGCCCCCCAAAGCCAACAGCAGACGCAGGTCTTGAACGGTCAGGTCCTGGAGTTCGTCGACGACGACAGCATCGAACGGGCTGGTGGCCTTTCCCTGGTTCAGGGCCGCGGTCGCCCGACGGCAGAGGGTCGGCCAGTCACTTTTGCCCGTCTGGTCCAGGGCCTGGAAGACCCGCTCAAAGATTTGCCAAACGGCCTTGCGGTCGCGGACCGAGAGTGGTCGGCCGCGGCCAGCCCGGCTTGCCGAGCGGTACTCGGGCCAACTCGTGAGCCCCTGGTCGGCGATGACGTGGGACCACTCGCCGACCAGGCCCGACGGATCGAGCGGGCAATCGAGGTGTTCGCAGCACTTCTCGATCGTCTCGCGGAGTGAACTGTCGTCAATGGGTACAACGTCCTCACCGGCGCTCTTGAGGACGGCCAAGGCCTGCGCGTGGACCGTGGCGACGGTGATATGGGCCAACTCGTCCGAGTCGCAAAGCACCTTGAGGTTGAAACGGAGGTTGTCGCAGAGCGTGGTCACGTAGCTGGTCAGCAGCACTCGCTTGCCTTGGCTGGCCAGGTGGCGAGCCCGGTGCAGGGCGACCACCGTCTTGCCGGTACCGGCCGAGCCGGTGACCTTGAGCGGGCCATTGACGTTGTTGTAGGCGAGCTTCCGTTGGGTCGGGTGCAGGAAGGCCGTCCAGGTCGCCATCGGGGCGTTGAGCAATCGGGCCAATTCGGCGTCGTTGCCGAGCACGTAGAAGCGTCGCTGCGTGTCGGGACTCTCGCTCGCCGGACGATTGGCGGGAACGGGTTTTGGTGGCGTGACCAGCTCTCCTCCGGCGAGCCGCAACAGTCGGTCCGCCACCTCGTCGGGAAGCCGCTCAGCCACATCGAGCAGAATCCACTCGGAATGCACCTTGCGGAGCGTCGGCAGCCAGTCCTCGGGTACGCCAAGGCTGAGCAGGTAGTCGTCGTCGTGGTGATCGAAAAGCCCCGGTTCGCCCTGGTGGTCGGCCTGCCGCTCGACCCGATCGGCCACGACCTCTGGCGCCTCAACGATTTGAAGGGCCCCAGTCCGCGGGTGACGCTGAAGGCTGTGCCGCTCGGCCCAACTGTAGGCCGGATCGTGCTGGTCGGCATGCAGAACGGTGATCGTGTCGCCGTCGCGGTGCAGGATCGCCCGCAAACCCTGGCTGATCCGCCCGGACCAGAAGTCTCGATCGCCTGCGGCGTTGACCCGTTCCAGGCTCAGGCTCGGATGGGCCGGGTTGGCCTGGAGTTTTCCGATAAACTCCCACAGGCGTTTCGCGTCGCCCGCGTCAAGTTTGTTGGCCGCGGCGATGAGCGTGTCGGCAAGGGTGACGGTCACTTTACGGCCTCGCAATAGTCGAGAACGGTCTCGGGCCAATCATCGGGCCGAATACTTCGGGTCTCCGCTCCCTGCTTGCGCAGCGCGGGTCGTGTCGAAGGTGCTAGTCACGTCCATGGCAAAGGCCTCACCGAGTCTGTTGATGTTTAAGTTCGCTTTCGATGTACCGGATGGTCTCGTCCACGTCCCCAGTCGGGGCGACCACGAGGGCCGCCCGTCCACCCGAGACTATGGCTTGGCTCACCGCATCGGATTGAGACCGCCGACCATCGACCAGGCAGATCGTCCCTGCGCCCGCCCGAAC
>JBJHDE010000164.1:6450-9717 GCA_050486385.1 Planctomycetales bacterium
GTCTGAGACGTCCCCACCGGGCTCGACCGTCAGGCCATCGGCGACGGCCAATGCCCGGACGAGTGGCAAGAAGTCAGCCTCAAACAGGTCGGGGTCGAACTCCTTCGTCGCAGGCGGACTGACCGTTCGGGCGAGCTTGCCAAAAACGGACGGTGAATTCCGGGCGATGGCCTCCCAGTCGTCCTGGTGTCCGAACCGGACGACCTTGATGCCGCACTCATCGAGCAGTTCGTCCTGCTCCGCATCGCGGCGTTGGCGGTCGGGGTGGTCGTGCGGCGGGCCGTCAACGTACACGGCCGTGTGCTGGCCGGCGTACCAGAAGTCGGGCCGTGTCCGGCTCTTTTCAAGAAGGAACTGGCCGTGGGTCGGCAGGTTCAGGTTCTGGCTGTCGAGCCACCGCAGCCATTTTCGTTCCAGTTCCGAACCGCAAAGCCGCGATAGCTGGTTGAGGTGCTCCCCTCGCCCGAGCGAGGCGGGTGCGGCGGCGACTTCGGCATCACGCAGTGCCATCAGGAAGTCTCGGATAAGCTGGCGGTCCAGCAAGCCATGGTCCCGCTGATTCGAGTAGCTGAGCAGGCAGTCGTAGCAGGCCGCCTCGCAGTCCTCGCTAGCGTGCGGGGCCCTTCCCAGATCGGCGCCGGTTTCGGGGTTGAAATGGCAAAGTTCGAGGGCGCGGTGTGCCACCCGGGGCAGGGCGGCCGGGTCGTGCAGCAGCCGTCGCAGAACCCCGGCCCCGCCTTCAGCGGACTCATAGAACAGGAGTTGGCGCCGGTCACCAGGGCCCGGCAGGGGCTCGGCCGCCAATTCGTTCTCTTCAAGTTGGAACTCGACTTGGATCGCCGTCTTGAGTGCCGCCTGGAGCCCAGCCATCTCCTCTTCGGTCGGCCCATTGGCGGGCTCGAACAACAAGCAGTTTCGGGTGTCGTCAACGTAGGGCACAACGCGTTGGGTCAGTGACTCCGCCAAGATCGGATCGTGCTCGTCAGACTCGGGGTCCTGAGCGTTGCGTTCCCACTCGCCTCGCTCAATGTTGATGAGGAAGCCATGGAGCTCGGGCTGGCGACGGCGTGCCCAGCCGAGATTGATTCGGTAGAGGGTGGCTGAGGGGCCAAACAGGATACGCGCGAGCGGTTCTCCGTTGAGAGTGATCTCGGCGGTCTGGAACGTTGGCCGTCCGCCGTCCTCCGCGAAGCGGACGGCCGTCCGGATCTCGTAGCCCAGCCGGGTCCGCTCCTCCTCGTCACAGTTGATGCGGTCCCGCCGCTGGGTCGAGACGTTATGCAACCGGAACAGGCCACCCAGTGGGGCGCCCAGGCGGGTGGCACACTGTTCGCATACATCGGGATCGGAAGACTGACTGACGAGGTGCGCGTACCCACAGCGGGGACAGAGTTTGGCGGACCGTGTCGACAGGGCCTGTCGGTCGCCCTCGTCTTGGAGCGGGAGCATGGCCCGGTGAATGACATAACGGCTGCCCTCGTGGTAGAGGATCGCGCGGGGCCCGAACTCCGAGATCGCGAGGAACCTCGGACGGCTCAGGAACTCATCCCTTGTCCGGCGGCCAGGCAGATAAGCGGCAATCGGCAGCCGCGGGAAGCTGTAGCCCGGTAAGAAGCCCTCGCTGGCGAAGTATCGGTAGCTGTAGAAGTCGGCCTGCATCACGGTGTCACCAGCGAGCAACAGTTCGAGTTGGGTCTCAGCCTCTTGACGGAGCCGCTTGGCGCGATCCTTATCGATCTGAGGCCGCGAGGCATCGCCGATGATCGCGTTCTGAAGCTCACGCTGCCGTCGGGCGGAAAGGTAAAGGCCCCGCCAGCGTTCGCAGGCCCGGTCGAACGCTCGGCCAACAGCGTTGACGGTGTCTTCCAACCAACCGGAGCCGAATTGTTCGTCATCGAGTGTCCCGGCGGGCAGCGTGGACAAGACCCGTTGGGCCGCTTCCAGGGCCTTTTGCCGAGGGGTTGGATGCTCGACGTCGAGCATGACCTGAGGCTTGAGCGTGAGATCTGGCGGATTCCCACTGAGGTCGAGCAGGTCACCAAGACTCTTGCCCAGATGCATACCCGAGGCTGCCAACCAGATGGCGTGGACATGGCTCCGCAGCAGGTCGGGGTTTGCAAGGTCGAGTCGTGGCGGGGCTACGGCGCCCGAGACCATTTGGTCTGGCCGCTTGTAGAAATACTGGTCGTGTGGGCTGCCCGAGGAACAGTAGGTCACCACCAGCGCCGGCTGCCCGCTCCGCCCGGCCCGACCGCTCCGCTGGGCGTAGTTGGCGGGCGTTGGCGGCACGTTCCGCATGTTCACCGCATTGAGCTGGGCGATGTCGACACCCAGTTCCATGGTCGGCGAGCAGTAAAGGACGGGAAGTCCTGCCGTACGAAATTGTTCCTCGCGCTTCTCGCGCTCGGGATTCGGCACCTGGGCGGTGTGCTCAGCCGCACGGTAGCCCTGGCGGAGCCCCTCGGCGACGTTGCGATAGAAGTCCAGAAAGAAGGGGTTGGTCCGCTGGCCCCGTTCGGGGCGTTGCGGGACGCGAATCGGGTCGTGAAATGCCGATGTGCCATCACCCGCGTGCCACCGCAGAGCGGCCGCGACGAGTTGATAGCCCGACACGTCGTGCTCGCTGCGAGGGTCGAGCACCACTTCGACCAGGCCGGCGATCCGAAGCACCTCCAGCAAATCGCGGATGACTTGCTCAGACTGCTGAAGGTTGAGCGGATGACCGCCGAGGGCCATCCTGCGGAGGTACTGGCCAAAGCCGCCGCGAGCCGACAAGTAGACGTTTCCGCCATAGTCGCGGCTGCCCGACCGAGACCGGGGGAATAAAATGCCCGAGCTGATGGGCTGCTCGTTCTCGTCGAGCCGCCAGGCCTCGTTGAGCCTCTGGCTCGATTGCTGAAGGATACGATCCTGGAAGGTCGGTTCCAAATAGTCGACCTTGATCACCAGCTCCCGCCGCATAAAGTCCAGGAGCGTCCTGGCGACCTGACATCGCTGGTCGGGTGTCGCCTCGGCGAGGGCCGGGTGCCGAACTGGCCAAAGGTCCTTGTCCTGGGCGGTGCAGAGCTCTTCGAGCGACGCGTATCGGATCTCCAGCAGGCCGCACTGTTCCAGGTTTGGGGCCGTGACCCGCCAACCCCGCTGAAGGTCGCGGTAGATCCGGTAGCCGAGCACGTTCCGCAGGGCCTTTTCCGTGTCGTCCTTTGCGGCGAAACGGACGTCGGGGTCAGCGGCGTAAGCGGCCAGAGGCAAGCCCAAGGCCCGGAA
>JBJHDE010000165.1:0-9713 GCA_050486385.1 Planctomycetales bacterium
GCTTCGAGGTGACCGTCAAAATTGGCAGTCGGACCGCGACGCCCGGTGGCCCGGCCGATCCGACTCAGCCCAAGGGTTCGGTGCCAGCGGTTTGGACCTATGGCTACCGTTGGGTGGGTGTCGACGACGCCGATCAAGATCGGTTTGTGGCCCAGACGCCGCTATACAATCCGCACATGAAGGCCTACGGCGGCGGGGCCAACGAGTACTGGTCGGAGTTGGACTTTCCCGAGTTCGGCAAGGACGGCAACTTCGCGCGGGGGCTGTACAACACCTTCTTGCAGAATCGCCACGAGCCCAAATTGTTTGACGTGTCGCGGGCCATCGATGGCCGCTATCACACGCTCACCACCGAGTGGCGGACCCATCTGCAACCGCTGCCGGGCGTCCGCGACGATCAGGTGGTCGAAGCCGAGGGCGTGTGGTGGATTCAAGACCGGGCCGTGCCGTTTGAGCAGTACTTGGGGAATCCGCTCAAGCGGCTGGGTCCCAACCAGTACGCCGTGCTTCAAGGCTTGCGGGCCGACCACTGGATCGACGGTCACAAGGTTGCCGAGAACACACGATTTGTGCCATCGATGGCCGCGCAACTCAACCTGGGCATCTGGTGTCCGGACTGGGCGGGACCCGCCGATTGGAAAGCCGCCGAGGTCCGTTTCGCGACCGTGAAGGTCTGGCAATACGACGACCCCGGCGACATCCGCGGCATTCTCAAAGACGACATCACCAACAACTTTGACGCCGCCGGCGATCCCTTGCGGTGAGCCGGGCTGGCACCCAGCGATCACACGGTCTCGGGTAGCTTGGGGCTGGGCAGTTTGGGCACGGGCAGCAGCATCGGCGTGGTGGCCTGATACTGGGCGTACTGCGAGCCGAACTCGCGGACCAGGTCGCGTTCTTCAAACCGCACGCCCATGGCGATATAGACGCTCATGCCGGCGGCCAGCAGCAAGTGGCCAACCGTCATGGTGGGCGTGGCCCAGAAGGCGACCAACAGACCAGCCAGCATGGGATGCCGCACCCAGCGGTACAGCCCTGGCGTGCGGAATTGCGGGCGAACTCCGTCGCCATGTCGCTGGTACCGCCAGGCTTGCTTGAGACCGGTGAACTCGAAGTGATCCAGCATGAAGGTCGCCGCTGGCACCACCAGGAAAGCCGCCAGCGAGACCGCCAGGATCACCCCGCTGACAAACGGATCGGCGACGTGCCACAGCACCGTGGGAATCGGCTGCCACAAGGCAAACAGCAACGCGAACACCGTGCAGGTGGCCAGCAGAAAGGTCGTCCGCTCGGCGGCCGGGGGAATCAGCTTGGCCAGTTGCTGCTTGAACGCCCGACGGGCCATGACGGTGTGTTGCAGGGCAAACAGCGCGATCAGGCCCAGATTGACGGCCACCGCCCACGGCCAGGCCACCGTGGGCCCGCTGTCGACGGTCTTGGGCACGACCCAACCGGTCGAAAAGCCCACCAGATACAAAAAGGTGAGGTTGAAGGCCAGGTACCCCACCACCGCATAGCCCAGAACGGCCAGGCGTATCATCGGACGAACTCCCTGCGAGGACTGAAGTTGGAAAGGGATCGGGGACGATGAGACCGCATGCACTCGAGGCGGACTCTTTTACCCCAGCGGAATGCGATGGCGGGCGTTACCTCGCCTGTTGAGGGGAATGCCCCACCCCCCCGAAACACACACCCTTAGGGGTCTTCCGCTTGGACGCCCAGAGTGCTAGACTCCTTACTTTGGAATTTTTCCCTCTCCAGAGATTGGCCCCCCTCACCGGCTTGGGGCACCAGCACGATGCAAGCAATTGTTGCGATTGACGGTGGACGTCAGTATCGGGTCGCCGAAGGTCAGCGGCTGCGGATCGATTACCGTGCCGACCACAGCGAAGGTCAGGAAATCACGTTCGATTCCGTGCTGGGAACCATCGACGGCGGGTCCACCACGCTGGGTACGCCCTGGCTGGACGGTGCGCACGTCACGGCCAAGGTGCTTGGCCACACGAAGGGCGACAAGGTCGTCATTCAGAAGTTCAACCGGCGGAAGAACTACCGGCGACGCACGGGGCACCGGCAACAGTTCACCGAGGTCGAGATCACCAAGATCACCGTCTGAGCCCAGCGGCGCTGGTCACGGCAAGCGGGATCTGCCGCTACCGGTGCGCGTACCGATGGGCTAATCGGTCTCCGGCGGATCCAGCCGTTTGGCCAGGTGCATCGTGCAGACGTGGTAGCCCAGGCGGTAATAGAACCGCAGGGCCTCCTGGTTGAGCGCGAACACATTCAACCACAACTGGCGACACCCGCGACGGCGAAGCTCGCGTTCGACCGCCATGATGGCGGCTCGGCCATAGCCCTGGCGACGGTACTGCGGCTCGATGTAGATATCGTACAGAAAGCCCTCGGTCCGGCTTGCGTCCAAGTGCCACCAGACCTCGCCGACCGGGCCAACGTCTTGGACATGAATCGCCCGCACCTCGTGACCCGGGGTGTGGGGCCCTTCGGGCAACAGGCGGGCGATCTGTTGCGAGGCGGCGGTCATGGCCTCGGCGACGGTGGTTCCCTCGACGGCCGCTTTGTCGACGCTCAGCCGATTGAGGTTGCGTTCCAGGTACGCCGCGAAGGCGTCGGGATTGGGGAACGGCACCAGCGTGACGTTGCTCATGGAGATCTCGTTGGGGAACGCGCCTGGAAAATGCCCACGGGTGTCCGACACCGAGGGACCCGCGACCCGGTTAGTAGACTCGGGTTGCGAACTCGTGCGGCGGTCAGTCCGCCTGAGCGGCGGGGACCGTGTCGTTGAGGGCCATGCCCAGGGCGGCCCCATAGTCGCGGAGTCCCTGAACGGTGATGAATCGCCCGTCGTTGTCCTTCCAGTGGGCGGTCTCTTTGGTGATGGCCACGCCGGGGCCGTCAGCCGCCAGCCAATGGTCAACGGCATAGTTGCGGCTCCGGACGGGCTCGCTGGCTCGCAGGTCGGTGTAGCGATTCTTCCAGGAATTGGCCGCGTCGAAGCGGTCCAGAGCCTGCTCGAATCGCTCGGCAAAGGCCCGCGCGTTGTGCTTCATCGGCTCGGGATCGGGCAGGTACCAGTGATTCGTGTTGCGATACCACGGGCTGTGCAGGTCGATAAAGGCCAACAACGGCCGATGCTGCGTCTCCTCGTCGAGTCGGGCGATCACACTTCGCACGGCTACCCAATGGGCGTCCTTGCCCCAACAGCGATTGAAATCCACGGGCTTCTGATCCTTGCCGGCGGCGCCGGTGGCCACGCTGTCGACATCCATCACCGGCACCACGTACACAATCGTGCTGCCCAGCAGTTTGACGGCCTCGGGCGAATCACCGATCAACCACTCGGCCAGGCCCTCGGCCACATGGCTGGAGTGGCTCTCGAAAGCATGTTGCCGGGCCTGCACCCAGACGAGTTGCTTGTCGGCGTCCGGCACCTTGGGGTCCGTGAAACGCAGTAACTTGACCGGCCGACCTTCTTCGCTGGTACACAAATCCGACACGTTCACCCGCGGCGACTCGGCCAGCCGCTCGGCCAGCATGAGGCTGTCGGTGTGGGTGTAGGGCAGATTGCGGGCGATCCGCACCTTGGATTGCTCGAAGGTTTGGCGATGGGGCGTGGTCTCGCTGTCCATGCGGTGCCAGGTTTCGCCATCGTAGCTGTAAACGGGATGGGCCTCGCCGGCGACGCGATTGAAGTCCTGGATGTGAAGCTCGATCGTTTCGCCGGGCTCGATGCCCGAGATCTCGACATGCCACCAGATGTTGCGGGCCCCGCGAATCTGCACGGGGGCGATCGTCACGCTGCGGGCCTCTTGATCGATGGCGACAACGCGGCCATTGCCGTTCTCGAATTCGCCGGTCGCCTGCAAGGGGCTGGCCGCTTGGCTGGTCGCTCCGCCATGCAGCAGACACGCTCCCACAACCAGCACCGCCATCGCCGTGCGGAGTGCCGCCCGGGGTGATCGCCCCGACCAAGTCGAGTGCCGTGCGTTACGAAAACGCGGGAAGAAACGAAAACGCCGCGTGCCAGCCGAGAGGAGCGTGTGCATCAGAAAGGGCCTTTGCCGAAGGAGGCGGGCCAGACCCCACACCGGCGATGTCGCAGTGGGCGGCCCCATCGGCAGGCAGCGTGCGACCGATCACCGGGGCGGCTGGCCCTCGGGAAGTTCCAAGTCATCGGGCACGCGAAAGGCATTCAGCCAGTTCTCAATACGTGCCTGGACGGGCTGCGTGTGACGGACCATCAGGTGCCGACTCACTGGATCGAACACCACGCGGCCCACACCCGAGTCCCAACTGGCCGGCTCGACCTGCGAGGTCAGTTGAGCAATCAGGCGGGCGGCGGCCGTCTCGTCGCGGGCCAAGTCCTCGACCTGATAAAACTCCAACTCGGTCCGCTCGGCAACAACCGCGGCGGTGGTGATTTGCAAAATTTCGCCGCGTCGGGCGGCGACCGCCAAATCGAGCGGTTGCAGCAGCCGCGTCAAGGCCGACTCCAGTGGCTCTTCTTCCCGGGCACTCAGCGTGGCTCGGGTGTCGGGGCTCAGGCCCACGTTACCCAGGGCGACGGCGTCGATGACCAAGGTCACCTGGGTGCGGTTTTGCAGATAAGCCAGGATCTTCTTGAGCGGTTCGTTCTGAAAATTGCCAGCCACCGGCTTGGCCAGGTGAGCCATCGCCCGCGAGCTGCGGCTTTCCAGCGGCCAACGCTGGGCATCGGCCTGGGCGACCTCAAAGCGACGGGCCAGCCGCAGGCGGACCAGCAGCTCTTGGATGTCGTTGTGCGTGCCCACATGCTGGGAAACAACCAAATCGGAGCCAGCGATCTGCAGGCTGGTGTCGGGGTCATTCGCCCAGGTCCCGGGACCGGTGAGCTGCTCGACCCAACCGGCAATCCGCACGGTCTCGGCCTCGGGCTTTTGTCCCGGCACCGCGGCGGTCAGGTCGGCCAGCGAGTACCGCTCGTCCAGCACAAAGCCCTCGCGGCGGGCGTGGCTGGTGATCAACACCCGATCGTCTTCAATCAGGTAGGCCAAGCCGTGTTCGCGGAGCACCGCTTCAAGCACTTCGCCCACGGTGGCTTCGTCGAATTTCAATGTCACGGGGCTGGTGGTGGTCGCGCCGACGTCGGCCAGTCCTTCCAGGTCAAACGTCATGGGCACGGTGCTCATGCGGCTTAAGAAATCGACCGTGCCACCAATCGGCGTGGCGTTAAGCGTCAGCCCCTGGATCGGATCTTCCAGCCTGGCGGCGATGTCGATGGGTTCAGGTTCGGGCTCTTCCTGGGCATCGGGCCCCGCCTGGGGAAGTTCCTCGGCCCGCCTGAGGCTAAGAATCGGTCGCCGCTGCTGTTGCCGGGGATCGTCGCGAAGGCCCTGGCCCGGCACGCCCGCGAAGACGTCGTCGCCAAACAGCCTGGTCACGACCGGCTCGTCGGCGTCGGGCTGCTCGGCCACGGCGTGCCTTTGAGGGGGGTTGTCGGGCGGGGCCTGATCGGCCAGATCGTCGGCCTCGGGCGGAAGCGGGGCGGGCGGGGCTTCGATGGCCTCGCGGGGTCGGGGCTTCGGGGCCGCGGGCTCGTCATCGGCCGGTGGGGGCGCGACCGGTTCGTCGGGCTCGTCGGCGGGCGCGGCGGGTTCGACCGGGGCGACGTTTGTGTCTTCGGCCGGCGATGCGGCTTCCGGTGTCTGGGCGATTTCGGTCGGCGTGTCGGCTTTCAGCATCCAGGCGACAAAGCCCACGGCCAACAGCAGCACCAGCGAGGTCGCTCCCAGGGCCACGGCCTGGGCCACACGGGGCGGACGGGTCTGGGCTTCGGCGACTTCGCCCAGTACGGGCTCGACGCCGGATGGTGGACTCGCAACCGCTGGGCGGCTGGCCGTGGGGCCGGGCTTGGTGCCGCGAGCGGTCGTCGCTGGGCTCGCGCTCGTGGCCGAGGTCCCACTGGCCGAGGGCGAGGCGACTCCCGGCGGAGCCTGAATCAACACCATGCTGCCGCACTTCGGGCAGTTGTGAATCTGGCCGACCGCCTTGAGGCTGCGGACCTTGAGCCGCGTGCCGCAAGTCTCGCAGGAAATACTAAACGCACCCATAAAGCCTGGCTCTCAACAAGTCCGATCGAGCCGATAACGATTCTTGGAGGGGTTGTAGCCGTTGCCGCCGCGACGTTGACCCTTTTCAGCGGAAAGTCCGCTTCACCAGCACGTCGGCAACCAGTCGCGGCCCACTCACGCCCCGGGGTCATGGCATCCGCCCGGCGGCCCGCTCGCCCATGCCGAGGCCGTGGGTTCGCCACAACCTGATTCACGTCAAGCTGTTACGCGGTTGCCCCACGATCGGTTCGCCAGCCCGGCTCGGCACGCGGGGGCGGATCGGTCGGGCGGCCCTCTTGGCATTCTTCGGTCAACGGCGACGGTTTCTCGATTCCTTCCCCGGGTTCGGTTCTACCCCAACAGCGGTTGACGGCCGCCGCACGGTCAGTCAATGCCAAACACCGGCGGGGGATTACCGCGTTCCTTGGCCCGATCGCGGGTGGTGATGATGACCGTCTCGTTATCCGAGCCGACCACGTACACCAACTTCTGGTTCGGGTCCGAGAGTTCTTCGACCGTCTTGTCGGGATTGGCGACGAAGACGATTTGTTCCAGCAATTCGGCCAGGGTCTTGGATTCCTTCAAGTCCAGAATCACCCGCTGGTTCTGGGTGATGCCTTCCATCTGCAAGTCGGCACCCATGACCTGGACCTTAAACTCGTGCTCTTCGCCAAGCTGCACGACAATGCGTTGCAGCTCGTCGTTGACCGTGAAACTGGAGAACTTCAACCCAGTCAGTTTTTGGGCCAGCGTTCTGGGAGCCTGCGTCACGGGCCCACTGCCCAGGTCGACGCCGGGGTCGCGGGCGGCCAATTGCGTGGCCATGGCCAAATTGTGTGCGGCCTTGGTCGGCAGCACCGAAGACACAATCGCCACGCGGTCGTCGCTGCCCCGTCGCATGTAAGCGGTCCACAGGGCCAACATCCGCGGATAGCGGGCCAGGATCGCCCGATTGGCTTCGGTGGGCACAAAGCCGAACTGGCTGTCGCTGACTGGCTGCATGAACTGCAACACCCGCTGCGGTGCGGTCTCCAGCAGATCGTAAAGCTGCCGCGAGTAGGTCGCCCCTGGCAATTCGTTGCCCGGGTGCAGTCGCAATTCGCTGAAGAACATTTGATCGGTCAGATGGAAGCACACCAGGCCGGCCAAGGCGGGCTTGATGTGGTCAATCTTCATGGCTTCGTCAACAAAATCCTTGACCCGCAACGTGGGGCCGGACATGACGTGCGGGCCGGCCGAATTGAGCACGAAGCTGGGCGCGAACAGAATGTTGACATGCAGCCGGGCATCGGATTTACCGGCAAGTTGCGTGATCTGCGACCGCATCAACGGCGGCTCGCTGCTGACAATGTTGCTGGCAAAGTCCTCGGGGGACACGGCAATCAACTGGCGGCCGTCGCGATTGGTCACGTAGTAGGCCCGACCATTGCCCTTGAAGATGGCTTGCCCATCCACCGAGTCTTCGCTGGGATTGCCCCAGGCGGCCGTCAGCACGCTTTGCACAACCGGCGACTTGGGCCGAGCGACGAGGGTGGGGATCGGCGGATCAATGCCGTTCTCCAGAAAGCCCAGATGCACCTGGTCGAGGTTCTCCAGCGGTGTGCCGGCCAAGCCCTCGATGGTGGCTCGCAGACGCCCGCCGATTGGCCCCAGGGCGGCCCAGACCCGCTCGCCTTCGGGTGTTGCCAGCAAGTCCGCCGGCCGCAGGCTGATCACGGCCTCGGTGCTGTCGGGAAGCCCCCGCAAGTCCAAAGGCTCCTTCTGGCCCGACACCGGCCAAGCCCACAATGGGGCGTCAGGCTGATACATCACGGCATACTGGTCGCCACCGGCTGGCTGAGGAGCCGGCTGATCGCCTGAGGGCGACCGCCTCGAGGTCGACGGCGTCGAGGGTCGCGGGCGGGGCCGGGGTTCGCTGGGCTCGACCCGTGCGACCTGGTTGTCGGGAGCCTGGGGCTCGGTGCTTGCGTCGGGAGTGGTGGTCGTGGCCGACGTGTCGTTCTGCACCGTGGTCGTGGTGGCCGGGGCACTGAACTGGTTGAGCACAATCACCACCAGCAGCAAGGCCACTAGCGTGCCGATGCCCACAACCATGTACTGAACGAGTTGCTGGTCCTTTTTCTCTTCGCCCGCCGGGCTGGGTTTGTCGGCGGCCTTCCTTCCACGGACCACGCTCAAGGCCGAGGGCTCCTCGGTCTGGAACATAATCTGCGGGCTGCTCTCGGCCTGATTCATGGCCTGTGGCGAGGGCGTCGGCCCCGTCGAGCGAGCAGCGTCCGGGGTATCATAGCCCGGCGACATCGACGCCCGAGCCAGATTCCGCATGAAGTCGCCACTGCCCGAGGTGCGGAACTCGCCGGTGTCGGGGTCCACGCCGCCGGCCGGATGATGCTGGGCCAGCCAATTCTCGTAGTTGTGCCTTTGGGGCGTGGCTTGAGGTTCGGGGACGCTCAGCTTGCCGGGCTCGATATAGGGTTTGAGGGCCTCGGCCACGTGGGCCGCTTTCTGATACCGCTGGGTCGGGTCCTTGGCCAGCATGTACAGAACCAACTGAGCCACCGGCCCCGGGACCTGCGGATTGATTTGGTTGGGCGGCACCACCGGCTCGCCCAAATGCCGCTGCACGGTCTGGAAGGTCGGCTGACCGGCAAACGGCGGGCGTCCACACAGCATTTCGTACAGCAAGCAGCCCAGGCTGTAGACCTCGGCCCGATTGGTGAGTTGACCGCCGCGCGGGACTTCGGGCGCCAAGTAATTGACCAGCCGACTGATACGACTGTTGGGATCGTTCGAGCGGTTCAGGTCCAGCGGCTCGGGTTCGTTCAGCGGATTGCGATGCAGCGGAAAGCCAATCAGCTTGGCGACCTCCTGCTGATCGATCCAAACATTCGAAGGGTGCAGCTCGGAGTGGGTCAGCTTGGCCTCTTCCAGCCGAGCCAGGCCCATAGCGATGTGCCAGGCCAGCCGGCAGGCCTCGGCCGGCGGCAAGGCCCCGCGTTCGCCCAAGCGATCGGCCAGACTCTGGCCGTAGAGATTCTCGACCACCATGAAGCGGTGACTGTGCAGGTCGGCAAAATGGTAGGTCCGCACCAAATGCCGGTTGGTCAGCCCGTTGTAGATGGCCGCCTGATGCGCCACCGTGGCCAACCGCATGGGATCCTGGGCGTACTGGCCGGCCAAAAATTGCAGGCAAACCGTGTGCTGCGTGCTGCCGTGAACCGCCCGCAACAGCCCGCTGAGCCGGCCGGCGGTGATCTTGTCGTAGACGGTGTATTCGCCAAAGGTGAACGGCCCGGGTTTGCGAGCCAGCAGCATATCGGCCTGAAACCGGCTGAGGTTCCGCTCGCTGATGAGCCACTCGGCCATGGTGCGGGCGCTGGCCCGTTCGGCCCCTTTGGTCTGACCGAAGCGGTTGCGGAGAAACGCGACCTGCTGGGCGTTCATCAGGCCGCTTTGCTCGACGAGCTGCCAGAACTCGTGCTGGCTCATGGGCTGACGACTCGAAGACGGCGGCGAAGCCTGGCTCATTGCGCAATCCCTCTCGTCGAGGGTCCACACCCGGGGCATGAATTCGGGACTCTCACGTACTTTGAGTCTATCGCAGCC
>JBJHDE010000166.1:0-9704 GCA_050486385.1 Planctomycetales bacterium
CGACCCGGCGCCCCGCGCGGCAGGCAGCGCCCGGGGTGAACTGTTACAACGTGGGGCCGATGCTCCAGGGGACGAATTCTTCGTCGCCCACGCCCAGCAGTTCGCTCTTGGTCTTCTGCCCACTGGCCACGGCCAGGATGAGTTCAAAGATCTGCCGTCCGACTTCTTCGACCGGTGTGCCTTCGAGCACCACGCCAGCGTTGACGTCCATGTCGCTTTCCATCCGCTGGTACATGGGCGTGTTGGTCGCGATCTTGATCGAGGGTGTGGGCTTGCAGCCAAACACGCTGCCGCGGCCCGTGGTGAAGCACACCACATTGGCCCCGCCGGCCACCATGCCGGTGACACTGGCCGGGTCGTAGCCCGGGGTGTCCATAATCACGAAGCCCTTGCTTCGCACCTGCTCGGCGTATTCGTACACGTCCATCAGGGCCGTCGCACCGCCCTTGGCCACGGCCCCCAGGCTCTTTTCGTAAATCGTGGTCAGGCCACCGGCCTTGTTGCCCGGCGAGGGATTGTTGTTGATCTCGACGCCAAACTGCTTGGTGTAGTCCTCCCACCAGCGAATCCGCTTGACCAGCTTCTCGCCAACCTCGCGGGTGATCGCCCGCCGGGTCAGCAGATGCTCGGCCCCGTAGATCTCGGGCATCTCGGCCAGAATCGAGGTGCCTCCGCAGCGGACGATCCAATCGCTGGCCACGCCCAAGGCCGGATTGGCGGTCACGCCCGAGTTGCCGTCCGAGCCGCCGCACTCGGTTCCCAGAATCAACTCGCTGGCCGGACAGCTCTCGCGTCGGGCGGCGTTGGCCTGCGGCAACAGCTCGGCCAAGGCCGCCAGGCCAGCTTCGATGGTCGCCTGGGTCCCGCCCGAGTCCTGAATGTGCAAAATCTTGGGCCCGTTGGCATTGTCGGGGACTGGGCGATTCACGCCACTGAGTTCCACCAGCCGTTGCGATTGCATCAGGTGGCCGATGGTGCCGACCTCGCAGCCCAGCCCCACCAGCAAAAAGGCCCCGACATTCGGATGCCGGGCGAATCCGGCCAGCACCCGGTTGAGCTGATGGTGGTCGGGTCCGTCGTACTGCATCGCGCAGCCGCCCTTGTGGACGATGGGCAGCAGGCCGTCGATGTTTTCGTACTGAGCCAGCAGGCCGCGATCAAACCGATCGGTGATCGCCCGGGCCACCGATGCCGAGCAGTTGACGCTGCTGATGACCGCCACATAGTTGCGCGTGCCCACGCGGCCATCGGGCCGACGGTAGCCCAGAAAGCTGCGATCGGTCACCGGTTCTGGTGGCGGGGGCACTTCGGACGAGAAGGCATAGTCTCGCTGGAAGGCCCCGGCCGTGATGTTGGGCGTGTGGCACCAGGTGCCCGGGGCAATCGGCTGGCTGGCAAAGCCAATGATCTGGCCGTAGCGGGTGATGGCGGCATCCTGCGGAATCTCGACCAGGGCCACCTTGTGTCCCATGGGCACATCCTGAGCCAGCGTGACGCTGTGCTGGCCCACGTTGAGCACCTCGCCGGCACTCAAGGCCCGGGTGGAAATGGCCACATTATCGTTGGGACGCAGATGAATGGCAGCCGGGCGGTCGGCAGCAATGGTTGACATAGGTGAGCAGGCACACACGGTTGAGGGGCAATTGATTGGGGTCGCTGGCGTCGACCGCGACCGCCGAGCCCGAGGGGCACCAAAGAGCCCCTTGAATCGGTGGCCTGCCCCGCCCCGCGGCTGGCAGGCTTCGGCGGCGAACAACGCCCCCTCTAAATTAACGGGAACGCCCCGGTGTGGAAACACTCCGCCCGGCGGGTCGACTGGGTTGTTGGGTGCCCAGCCAGTTTTGGGCGTAGCGCTCGGCCTCGCGCTTGCTGGGAAACTCCATCAGGCGGAACTTGGCCGAACTCCGCTGCCGCGGACTCAGTTCGCTCAGCACCTGCTGGTGGTACTCGCGAGCGGTGTCGGCATCCACGCTCATACCGGCTTGCCGTCGCACCTGGCTGCCTTCCAGGTACTCGCAGGTGACCACATAGTGCTTGTCGTTGGCGGCGGGATCGCGGCTCCGCAGCCGTCCCAGGTGCGTCAACATGCGGTCTTCGAGCGTCCGCAGGTTGCTGCCAAAGAACTGCTTGAACTCGTCGAGGTCGGCCTTCAGGTCGTCGGGCTCGAGCTGCCACAAGGTCGCCCGGGTCGGTCGGCGATTGCTGACCTGGCGGACGTATCGCAGAAAGGCATCGCGTTGGTGGGTGGCCAGATAATGCGTCAGGGCCCAGGCGGCGGCGTAGCCGTCGCTGGACAATCGCGGGGCGATGACCGTTTGCTGGACAAATTGGCCGGTCGCCCGCGGCCGCGAGGTGATGAGCGCTCGAAGCTGCTGGTGGCGGAAATCGTTGATGGCCCCCACGCCCTGCCAGCGGGCCTGTTTGACGGCGGCTTCGAAGTACTCGGGCAGGCCCTCGCTCAACCAGGCGGGCCAACGGCACAAGCGGCTTTGGATGCCAATGTTGTGCAGCGTCTGGTGGACGCCCTCGTGGGCCACGGTGGAAAACACGAGTTCCTGCTTGGCCTTGGGAGCCACTGCGACGTCGGCGAACTCTTCGAACACGTAAATGTGATTCTGCACGCCGTCGTAGTAGGCCAGCACCTCGGGCGGCAGCTCGGCCCAGCGGATCAGGTCCTCCTGCCGCTTGAACACAATCACCACCATGGGTGTCTCGGGATTCCGGACCGGAAAGCCCGCCTGCTGGAAGTAGCCATACACCGCGTCGTGGACCGTCTCGATCAGGCCCTTGGTCACCTCGAGAAACTCGTCGCTGCAATCGTGGATGTAGACATGATTCCGGGTGGTCACCACGCGGAATCCCTCAAAGTTGTCGGCCACCATCGTGTCGCCCACTTCCTGGCGACTGGCCGGATTGAACCGCAGGTCGGTGGGCTGCAACTGGCTCTGGGGCACCAGCAGCAACCGCCCGTCGGGCAGCAAGGCCACGGCATCGGTGCCGACCCACAACTCCAAGCGGGCCACCACCCGGCGGCCTTCGGGGGTGCGGACCCAGGCCGTGGCGTCGTGGGCCTCGCGGACCTGTCCGTTGACGTTGACGCCCCGACCGCCCAAGGTCTGTAAAGGCTGGCCGTGCCCCAGTGCGACGGGGGAGAAGACCCCTCCAATAAGAATAATTCCGGCCAGCAGGCCGAGAGAGGCGCATGATCGCCCAGCCATAAGAGATTCCTTAAGTACGATTTCCCAGAAGTTGGTGTGACGGAGATGCCCACGGGAGCGGCCCGGGGCCGGGCTCTCCCTCAAGAGAAGTGTTGTTTTCCTCAGGCTATCCGCCGGCTGACCGAAACTCAAGTTTTCGTCTCTGGTTTCGGACCGCTTTGCACAACAAAAGCTGGGGGGCAATACACCCCCCTTCGTCCGTCAGAGTGGCCTGCCATTGGGACGCCCCCCTGAGTGTCGCAGGCTGGCAGCGGCAGCTTGCGATCGTCTCGCATCTTCGGGATCCGGCTCGGATGAGGACCTCCGACGGCTGATCCGACCCGGAAACCGCTCAACAACCCATCGACCAGGTGAATCGGACCCTGACTGGGAGCCGTGTGCAAAATCCTGCGGCAGGGCTGCTGCCACTTTTTTGGGCATGAGACAATTCCACCGCAGGCGAGGTCTATGCTCGGACGCCGATGCCACTTATGCTGTTCCTGGGGAGACATACCCCGACCACGACCCACCGGCCGACGGCCCCGAACCGAGCCGGCCGAATCGGTCAATGAATAACGCGCTTTCGCCTTTGGATCCCAACAACGAACTCCCTCCGATCGCGGGCTTGATTGGATCATGCCCTGCCATGCGGGAGGTTTACCGTCGCACCCGTAAAGTCGCTCCCACCAAGGCCAGTGTGCTGTTGTTGGGCGAGACCGGTACGGGCAAAGAGCTGATCGCCAAGGCGATCCACGAGCTTAGCCCCCGGGCGGCGGGACCGTTCGTTAAAGTCAATTGCGGTGCCTTGAGCGAAAGCTTGCTGGAAAGCGAGCTGTTCGGTCACGTCAAGGGCTCGTTCACCGGAGCCGTGGCCAACCGCACCGGCCGCTTTGAAGCGGCCCACACCGGGACGATCTTCCTGGACGAGATCAACTCGACCAGCCTGCAGCTTCAGGTCAAGCTGCTGCGGGTCCTGCAAGAGCAGGAGTTCGAGCGGGTGGGCGATACCGCCACCGTGCGGACCAACGTGCGGGTGATTGCCGCCAGCAACCGCAATCTGCTGGACCAGGTCGAGGCCGGGCACTTTCGCGAGGACTTGTACTACCGGCTGAATGTCGTGCCGATCGTCCTGCCGCCGCTCCGCGAGCGACGCGACGACATCCCCGAACTCGTGCAGCATTTTCTCAATCTGTACAACGAAGAGAACGACTCCTACGTGGTCCACATCGAACGCGAGGCCCTGGAGGCCCTGCAAAACCACGATTGGGCCGGCAATATCCGCGAGCTGCAAAACTGCATCCAACGGGTGGTCGTCATGGCCAGCGGCGACGAGATCACCCTCGATCTGCTCCGCGATCTGGTGTTGGATGACCGCCACGCCGGTCGCCTGGGTCGGACCCCGCCCCCCCCGAACGACATGACGGGGCTGACCACCGAATTGGTCCGACAATCGCTCAGCGAGGCCGATCCCCAGGAAGGCAACCACTACCGGCTGGTCAACCAGGTGGAACGCGAACTGATTGGGCAGGTGCTCGCCGCCTGCGACGGGGTTAAGATTAAGGCAGCCAGCCGATTGGGCATCAATCGCAACACCCTGCACAAGAAGCTTGAGGAGTACGGCCTGGATGCCACGTCCAACGACAACGACGGTCGCGACGCGCACTGATTGGCCTGCCGGACCCCTCGAAAGCGGTTGCCGGACGCGGTGGGCTTGCAATCTGACGGATGGACCGAGTTTTGAGCCCCGAGAGCGAGTCGCGTCATGTCGGGCTTGATGACGGGAATTAGTCTGCTGTGCTTCACGGCCAGCTACACGGTCAGCTTTCTGCTGGAACTCACCCGACCGTGGTTCCGCAGCGGTGTGCGTGGACTGGTGATGATTGGCTTCGCCGCCGCTGGGCTGTTTGCCCATACATTGTTTCTCATTGCTCAGGCCTCGCGGACCGATGGTCTGCCGTTGAGCAGCCCCTTCGAGTGGTACTTGTTTGGCGCCTGGGCCCTGGCCCTGATTTACCTGGGCATCACCTGGGCCCAACCCCGGGCGGCCATCGGTGTGTTTATTCTGCCGTTGGTCCTGGGACTCATCGCGGCCGGTACGACGGCCAGCCACGAGACCTTCGATCGCGAGCCGGCGCTCCGCGTGTGGGGCATGCTGCATGGTGCGTTTGTGCTGTCGGGCATCGTGGCCGCCGCCCTGGCCACGGCCACCGGGGTGATGTACCAGGTGCATTCGGCCCAGCTCAAACGCAAGCAAACCGCGCGACGGGGGCTCAAGCTGCCCAGCCTGGAGTGGCTCGACCTGGCCAACAGCCGCAGCCTGGCGGCCAGTCTGTTGCTGCTGGGAATCGGCTTCGCCTGCGGAGCGATCCTCAACCTGGTCAAGCACTTCGAGCTGGCCGATCCGGTGCGATGGACCGATCCGTTGATTCTGTCCTCGGGCAGCCTGTTCCTGTTCATGCTGGTGGTGACCGTCATGAGCTGGTCGGCCCGGCACCTGGATACCGGTCGGCGGATCTTTATCCTGACCCTGCTGACCGCGGTGTTTCTGGTGGTCGCCCTGGGGCTCAACCTGTGGATGCCGCATGCCCGCACCTAGCCCGATGTTCGTTCGACCCTGGCGACTTACCCCTTTTGGTCGCGAGCCCACTAAAGTGTTTCGCCCGCGTGGCGCCTGGCAGGCTGCCCCCACGTGAGAACTGGTCCTTGTCTTCGTGTGGCCTGAGCGGTCGAATCCCCTCTCGCCGAACCCGAGTCAACCCCTGAGCCCCGCGCGTCTGGACTTATGCCCCACCTGGCGGTGATTGGTTGCAGCCATCACAACGCTCCGGTCGCCATCCGCGAGCGGCTGGCCTTTACGCCCGAAAAGGCCGAAGAGGCCCTGCGGCGGTTTCGCGAGCACTTTCCCGAGACCGAGGTCGTGCTGGTCAGCACCTGCAATCGGGTCGAGCTGTACACCGCCCAGGAAGAAGGCCACGGCCCCACCCCGCACGAGACCGCCGCCTTTCTGGCCGCCTTTCATGGTCTGGATGCCGGACGGCTGTTCAACGAATTGTTCCAGCAAGCCGGCGAAGACGCCGTGCGGCACCTGTTTCTGGTGGCCGCCAGCCTGGACAGCATGGTGCTGGGCGAAGCCCAGATTCTGGCCCAAGTCAAACAGGCCTACGAACTGGGCTGCAAATGCGAGAGCACCGGCCCGCTGACCCACATTGTGTTTCAACGGGCGGCCCAGGTCGCCAAACGCGTGACCACCGAGACCAGCATCCAGCAGAAGCGGGTCAGCGTGCCGAGTGTGGCCGTGGGCGATTTTGCCAAGGAGATCTTCGAGCGATTCGACGATAAGCAAGTCCTGGTCATCGGGGCCGGCGAGATGGGCGAAGAGACCCTCCGCTACCTGGCCGACGAGGGCGCCCGGCACATCACCGTGGTCAATCGCACCACCGAACGGGCCGAGGAGCTGGCCAAAAAGTTCAACGGTCAGGTCGCCCCCTGGTCCAAGTTGGAGGATCTGCTGACCACCGCGGATGTGGTGGTCAGTACCACGGCCGCCACCGAGCCGATTTTCACCGCCGATCGCTTTGCCCCGGTCCACGCCCAGCGGGACGGCTCGCCCCTGCTGATTCTCGACCTGGCGATCCCTCGCGACTTCGAACCGGGCATTGGCCAGCGCTTTGCCGAGGTGTTTCTGTACGACATCGACGACCTGCGGCAGGTGTGCGAAGAGAACACCCGGCGACGACGTCGCGAGCAGGATCGGGCGGTGCGGATCGTCAACGAAGAGACCGTGCGGTTCATGACCGATCTGCACCACCGGGCGGCCTCGCCGGTGATCCGCCAGCTCCGCAACGATTGGCAATCCATCAAGCAGGCCGAGCTGCAACGACTGTTCAACCGCCTACCCGAACTGGACAATCGCACCCGCGACGAGGTCGGCCAGTCGTTCGAGCGTTTGCTCAACAAGCTGCTGCATCCGCCCTTGGAAAGTCTCCGCGACGAGAGCAGCCGCGGCGTGCCCGAGACGCTGCTTTCGGCCCTCAAGACTCTGTTCCGCATCCGCGACTGACAGCCCCATTGGGCGGCGGATGTCCCGACCTTTCTGAGTTCGACGAGACGTTTTATGCAACGACATGTGGTCATCCTGGGAGCCGGCATCAGTGGCTTGGCCGCCGCCGTCCGATTGGCCACGACCGCACCCGAAGTGCGCGTCACCGTGTTGGAAGCCGGTCCGCGCCCGGGAGGCATCCTGCAAACCGAACACGCCGAGGGTTTCACCCTGGAGCTGGGCGCCGACAGCTTCATCACCAACAAACCCGAGGGCCTGGAGCTTTGCCGGCAAGTGGGCTTCGAGGACGAATTGATCCAGACCGACGATCGCTTCCGCCGGACCTTCGTGGTCCGCGACGGCAAGCTGCTGCCGGTGCCAGTGGGCTTTCAGGTGATGGCCCCCACGCGGCTGACTTCGGTGCTCACCAGTCCGGTTCTCAGCCTGGGGGGCAAACTTCGACTCCTGGCCGAACGCTTCGTGAAGGCCAGACCCGACAACCAGGACGAAAGCCTCGCCAGTTTCGCCCGCCGGCGATTGGGCCACGAGGTGTTCGATCGGCTCGTGCAGCCCCTGGCCGCCGGCATCTACACCGCCGACGCCGACAAGCTGAGCTTGCGGGCCACGCTGCCGCGGTTTCTGGAGATGGAGCAAGCCCACGGCAGCCTGATCAAGGCCACCCGCTCGGCCGCGTCTTCCTCGGAGAGCGGGGCCCGCTACAGCCTGTTCGTCACGCCACGCGGGGGATTCAGCAGCCTGATCGAGGCCCTGGTCGCCCGGCTTCCCGCCGGCAGCCTGCAACTCAACACGGCGGCCACTGGGGTGACGGTGGGCTCGTCCAAACGCTGGACCATCACCCTGGCCAAGGGCCAACCGCTGACGGCCGATGCGGTGATCGTGGCCCTCCCCGGTCCGGTGACCGGCGCGCTGCTCGGTGGGCTGGACGCTCGCTTCGGCGAGTTGATTCGTAGCATCCCCTACGCTGGGGCCGCGATCGTGACTCTGGCCTACCGCCGCGATCAGATCACCCACCCGCTCGATGGTTTTGGCGTGGTGGTCCCCGATATCGAACGCCGCGACCTGTTGGCCGCCAGCTTCTCGAGCGTCAAGTTCCCCTGCCGCGCCCCCGAGGGCCAGGTGCTGATCCGGGCCTTCGTCGGCGGCGCCCGACGCGAAGACCTGGTCCATCGCGATGACGACGAGCTACGGCTGTTGGCCCACGAGGAACTGGCCAGCCTGTTGGGCATTCGCGGGCGTTGGCACCTGTGCCGCATCAGCCGCTACCACGGGCGGATGCCGCAGTACCACCTGGGCCATCTCGATCGGGTGGCGGACATCGAGGCCCAGGCCGCTCGCTGGCCCGGGTTGGAACTCGCCGGCAACGCCTTCCGCGGCGTGGGCATTCCCGACTGCATCCGCAGCGGCTGGCAAGCGGCCGATCGGGCCATCGCGGGCCTGTCGGGTCTGGTGCCCCAACCGCACACCTCGCCGGCCGAGCCCGGCTAGCGGCTTGCCGGATGGACCGCGTCGTTACCGTTCCAGGGCCAAGCGTCTGGGCCAACCCATCCCGTGGCGGTGTGTCGCGGGTGGGCAAACCGAGCCGCCGGCAATTCCCGAAGTGGGTCGCAACCGATATGTTGGGCGTTGCGGTCCCCGGGGCCGCGGCCCGACTGACGACTTGCTGGAGGAAGGAAGATGGATGTTTGGCCCATCGGGGTGTTCACCAGTGTGGATGCCGGCCTAGGGGTCTCGCCGCAATTCGCGCGAGAACTCGGCGTGCCGACCGTCCAGCTTCATGCCCCCCACGCCGAGAATCGCACACCCGAAAAGGCCGACGAACTGCGTCGCGAACTGCAGCAGAACAACCTCCGCGTGACGGCGGTGTTCGGCGGCTTCGAAGGCGAAAGTTACGCCGACATCCCCACCGTCCGCCAAACCGTGGGTCTGGTTCCACCGGCGACCCGGATGGCCCGACTGGCCGAGATGAAAGAGATTGCCGCGTTCGCCCGGATGCTGGGTTGCCAGACGGTGGCCCTGCACCTGGGCTACGTGCCCGAGGACACCGCCAGCGTCGACTACCAAAACGTGGTGGCGACGACCTGCGAGCTGCTGGATGAACTTAGCCAGCACGGGCAAAGCCTGAACCTGGAGACCGGCCAAGAGACCGCCGAGGCGCTCTTGCAATTCATCGCCGACTGCGGCCGCGACAACCTGTTTATCAACTTCGACCCGGCCAACCTGATTCTCTACGGCATGGGCGACCCGATCGAGTCGCTGGAGAAGGTCGGCCCCTATGTCCGCAGCGTCCACGTCAAGGACGCCATTCCCAGTGACACCCCCGGCGAGACCTGGGGCCAGGAGGTCCCGCCCGGCGAGGGCGAAGTCGGCATGGACCGCTATCTCCGCAAGCTCAAAGAGATCGGCTATTTCGGGCCGTTGACCATCGAGCGGGAGATTCCGCACGATCC
>JBJHDE010000167.1:0-9702 GCA_050486385.1 Planctomycetales bacterium
TGAGCGGGGTCAGCTAGAGCTGTGTATTCGACTGTGGTTTCGGCGCGCTTATCGCGCCACAACCAGGGCGTTGCCCTGGGCTATCATCGCGCCGCCCCTTTGGGGCTGGTCGTTGGTCGATTGACTAGCCCCAACGGGGCGACCCTACGATAGCCCAGGGTGAAACCCTGGGCATGTTTGGGCATGTTCAGCCACGACAAAACCCGAGCCTCGATGATCCTCGCGCCGCCCCGTTGGGGCTGGTTGTCGGTGGGTTTCAACTCTCTATTTTTTCGGCTCCGCCGAAAAAATCGGGGCGACAGGATTCGAACCTGCGACCTCCTGCTCCCAAAGCAGGCGCTCTAGCCAGGCTGAGCTACGCCCCGGTCGGGTCGCCGAGAACCGGCGACCTCCTTATCTTAGAGGGGTTGCCTCGCATGGCCAAGGCCCTCAGGCGGCCTGGCCCTTGCCCTTGCGACCGAGAAGCTGCTTCTGGATCCGCTCGAACTCTTCGTTGTTCGAGAAGTGGATCACCAGCCGTCCGCGGTGCTTGGCCCCGACTTTCAGATCCACCTTGGTCCCAAAAAGTTCGCGAAATTCCTGGGCCAGGGCCTCGACGTGGGCGTTGGCGGGAATGGTGGACGGCGGCTCCTTGGGTTTGGCCAGCGGCTCGTGATCTTCGAACTCGACCAGGGTCCGCACAATCTCCTCGGTGTCGCGGACGCTGAGGTTCTCGGCCTTGATGCGGTTGGCAAACTGCTCCTGCTTCCGCTCGTCGCCCAGGGGCAGCAACGCCCGACCGTGTCCGGCGGAAAGCGTGCCAGTGGCAATCTGCTTCTGCACGGCCTCGGGCAACTCAAGCAGGCGGAGCAGGTTGGCCACGGTCGATCGCTCGACGCTCACCCGCTTGGCAAGCTCTTCCTGCGTACACTGAAAGGCCCGGATGTAGCGGTGAAAGGCGTGGGCCTTCTCCAGCGGGTTGAGGTCCGCCCGCTGCAGATTCTCGGTGATGGTCGCTTCGGCCGCCTTGCGGTCGTCGGCCTGCACCACGGTCACCGGAATCGTGTTCCATCCCAGCTTGCGGGCGGCGCGGACGCGGCGTTCGCCGGCGATCAACTGGTACCGCCCGCCTTCCACCAGTCGCACGACGACGGGGTTGATCAGCCCTTGGGCCTGCATGCTGTTGGCCAGCTCGGTCAGCTCGGCCTCGGCAAAGTTGGTGCGGGTCTGATAGGGGCTGGGGTCGATCTTGGCGACCGGCACCTTCTGCACCCCCATGCTGGCGGCCGGTCGGGTGCCGGCTTCGGCGACCTTGACCTCGCCGCCCTCGGTGTTGCCCCCCAGCAGGGCTTCGAGACCGCGGCCAAGACGACGAGGAGCTGGGTCGTTGGGTTTGGGATTGTTCACGGTTTCCCTCGAATGCTGTCACGGAGGCACGAATCGGGATTCGCCTACCTGACTCTAGCCCAGGGTGCCCGATTTCTGGAAGGTCAGTTCTTGTCCGCTGGGGGGTGAGCCGTGTGCCGCTGGCGTGCCGGGGGGACACGCCCTGGTCGGCTGGTCGGCCCGATTTCGGGGCGAACTGCGCCGTTTATTTGCACGAAACGGGCCCAAGTGGCACAATGGACCCGAAGGGAGGACGGTGGCATGCTGGTCGAATTTCGCGTGGAGAATCATCGCTCGTTGCGGGACGAACAGGTCCTGAGCTTCGAGGCGGCGTCGGGGATGATGTTCGGTGGCGAGTCGATTCCCCGCAGGATTGACGGTTGTGCTTCCCCCCTATTGCCGGCTGCCGCGATCTTTGGGGCGAATGCCAGCGGCAAGACGAATCTGCTGCTCGCCCTGTCGTTTGTCGCCCAGACCGTGGTCGAGAGTGCCAGCGAGTCGGGGCATTGTGAGGGGGTCTCTCGCGATCCGTTTGCCTGGGGTGACCACCGCCATGCGCCGTCACGTTACGAAGTGGCCGTGGTGCTCGGCGGATGTCGGTATCGCTACGGCTTTGTGGTGGATGACCACGCGGTTCTGGAAGAATGGCTGCACGTCGGTGAAGTCGATCGCGAAGTGACCTGGTTCGAGAGGCAGGGGCAAGACCTCGCGTTCAGCGAGGAATTCAGGGACCAGGCCGCCACGATCCGACAGCGAACACCGCCAAATGCCCTGGTCCTCAGCGCCGCCCACACGATTGGCCATGAGCCGGTTCGGCCCCTCGGTCAGTGGTTCGAGTTGCTTGGATGGGCCAACTGGCCGAGCGGACTGCGGTCGAGCCTGGGGCGGCCACTTCTGCCTCCTCGGGGGGCTCAGCGCCACCTTTGGACCCATGAGATCAACGAGCCGTTGCAGCCGGATTCTCGAACGACCTTCCTGGATGAAGTGACCCGGATTTTGCAATGGGCCGACATGGGAATCCACGAGGTCCGACTCGACCGGGTCCACGAGCCGCCCGTGGCATCGCCGAGCAACACCTCCTTGGAGTTTCGATTTCTCCATGAGGGGCATCCGGAAGCGTGGTTGCAGCTCGATCAAGAGTCCAGCGGAACCCGCGAATTGTTCCATCTGGTTGTTCCGCTTGTCCAGGCACTTCGCGATGGCGGACTGCTGCTTGTGGATGAATTGGAGTCGAGCCTGCACCCGGCTCTCGCGCGGCAGATTGTCGAGTTGTTCCACAACTCGGACACCAACCCCAAGAACGCGCAGTTGCTGTTCACGACGCACGAGACCCGACTCATGGGGCGTGATCCCGAGGGTCCGGTCCTCCGTCCCGATCAGGTTTGGCTGACCGAGAAAAGTTCGGATGGGGCGACAAGGCTGTATTCTCTGGCCGAGTACCAGTTGCAGGCCGACGCGAACCCTGAGACCGGTTATCTCCAGGGACGATTCGGAGCGGTACCCTGTTTGACGGATCTGGACCTCCCGGTGGATCGTGAGTGATGGCACGACGTGTTGCGACACGGAAACCGAAGCCACGCGTCTTGATTGTTTGTGAGGGCGCGAAGACTGAACCGGAATACCTGAAAGGGTTTGAGCGATGGCAGCAGAACCTGCCGGTCGTCATGAAGGTGCTGGGCGAGGGAAAGACGCCTTCGGTCGTGGTCGACCGTGCCGTGCAGGAGCGCGATGAGAAGCAGCGTTTAGCTCAACGGACGAACGACGCCTATTTGGCTTACGATTGCGTGTGGTGTGTGGTGGATCACGACCAACACCACGACCTGAATCGGGCGATTGCCACAGCCCAGCAAGAGAACATCCAGCTCGCCATCTCAAACCCCTGCTTCGAACTGTGGCTCCTACTGCACTTTGAAGACTGTGTGGGTAGCAAGAATGCCAGGCAGGTTCGCCACCTGCTTGAAAAGCACCATGCGGGCTATAGGAAATCCGTCGATTTCCGCAAGTACCAGCAGGGATATCACGAGGCGGTCGAGCGGGCTCAACGCATGGACCAACACGCGGCAACGCCCGGCCAGAATCCGTCGACCCGGGTCGATCGACTCACGGAGTATGTCCGCGGCTCGGTCGCTCAGGATGGAAGCAACAACTGATCGCCTCGATCACTCGCAAGCCGGGGTCGGAGGCTTCGGTTCTATCAAACACGGATGGACCATCCAATCGTATCGCCTAGCCAACTGGGGGGTGGATGCCTGGGGGATGGGGGTTGATGATGGGCCCCTGGAGCATGGCTCGCCACCGCGAGCCTAAAAGGCCTGCCAGCGAATCGTGTTGCCTGGTTCCAGGGTGAATCACGGCAGGCCTCCGTTGACCGTCCCCACCTACGAAACGAATCCATGACACATCGCCTTGCCCTGGTTTTGGCCGCCTTCTTCGGGTTGGCTGCTTGCGGTCTCGCCGCGGAACGTCCCAATGTGGTGCTGATCTTCGTCGATGATCTGGGCTACGGCGACCTGGGCTGTTACGGCAGCCAGGTCAACGATACGCCCCATATCGACCGGCTCGCCGCCGAGGGGCTCCGCTTCACGGACTTCTACTCGGCCAGCCCGGTGTGTACGCCCTCGCGGGCGGCCTTGTTGACCGGCTGCTATCCGGGTCGGGTCAGCTTCGACAGCTTTGGCAGGAATGGCCAGGCGTGGGTGCTTTTCCCGGGCTTCGCCGAGGGCCTGCACGCCGATGAGGTCCTGCTTCCCGAGTTCCTCAAGCAGCAGGGCTACGCCACGGCTCACGTCGGCAAGTGGCATCTGGGCGACCAGCCGGCCCACCTGCCCACCGAGCACGGCTTCGATTCCTACTTTGGCATTCCCTACAGCAACGACATGGCCATCATGCCGCGTCGCCCGAACAGTCCTCCGATGCCGCTGCTGCGGAACACCGAGGTCATCCAGGAGCAGCCCGCCCAGGCACCGCTGATTGAACGCTACACCGAAGAGTGCGTCTCGTTCATCCGCGAGAACCGGGACCGACCCTTCTTCCTGTACCTGGCCCACCTCCATGTGCATCTGCCGCACTACACGATGGAGCCCTTCACGTCGAACTCGCGGAACGGGCGTTACGGCGCGGCGGTTGCGGCCGTCGACTGGAGCACCGGCACGATCCTGGCTGAACTCAAGCGGCTGGGTCTGGAAGAGAATACCATCGTGATCCTGACCTCCGATAATGGCAGCCGCGCCCGAGGTGAAGGCGGCAGCAACGGCCCGCTTCGGGGCCACAAGGGGCAAACCTGGGAAGGCGGCATGCGGGTGCCCTGCATTGTCCGCTGGCCCGCCAAGATCGCCCCGGGGTCCGTGACTCACGCACTGACCAGCACCATGGACGTGTACCCCACGCTCGCCGAGGCCAGCGGTTACGAGGTGCCGGCCGAGCCGGTTCGCGATGGCCAGAGCATGCTGCCGCTGTGGCTGGGCGAGACCGAGGCCGATTCCCCGCCCAAGGCCTTCTTCTACTTCAAGCGGCGAGAACTCCAGGGGGTCCGCTCGGGACCGTGGAAGCTTCGATATGCCTTTGAAAAAGGCCGCGATTCCGATCCCCAGCGGGCCGAGCTGTACCACCTGGCCGACGACATCGGCGAGACGACCGACGTGGCCGCCGACCACCCGGAGATCGTGGCCGAGCTGGAGCGGACGATGGACGAGATCCGCCGGCAGATTGGCGACTCTCGCACCGGCATCGAGGGCGAGCAACGCCGCCCCGCCGCCATCATCGAGAACCCGAAGCCGCTGACCACCTTCGATCCCGACTACCCCTACATCGAACCCAGCTATCTGCTCAACGAAGCGGGTTGAGTGGCCGCGGCCGGCTCAAACAAAAAAGGTCGCTTGAGGGCTCGTAAGCTCTCAAGCGACCTGATCGTATGTTCAAGTCCAGCGGCCGCCGTGGGCCGGCGACTCAATACCGGTAGCCGTCGGGCTTGTAGGGTCCGGTGACCGGCACGTCGATGTAGTCGGCTTGCTTCTCGCTCAAGGTGGTGAGCTTGACGCCCAATTGCTCAAGGTGCAGGCGGGCGACTTCTTCATCCAGGTGCTTGGGCAGCACGTGGACGCCAACCGGATACTGGTCGGCCCGCTGCCACAGCTCGATTTGAGCCAACACCTGATTGGTGAACGAGTTGCTCATCACAAAGCTGGGGTGGCCGGTGGCACATCCCAGGTTGACCAGCCGTCCCTCGGCTAGCAGCAGAATGTTGCGGCCGCTGGGCATGGTGAAGCGATCGACCAGGGGCTTGATGTTGACCTTGGTGGCCCCGCTCTTGTTGGTCAGCCAGGCGACGTCGATCTCGTCGTCGAAGTGCCCAATGTGGCACACAATCGCATCGTTGGGCAACTTGCTCAGGTGCTCGGACCGCACCACATCGCAATTGCCGGTGGCGGTGACCACGATGTTGGCCAGGTGGGCCACATCGTCCAGGGACTTGACCTCGTAGCCTTCCATGGCGGCTTGCAGGGCGTTGATCGGATCAATCTCGGTCACGATTACCCGGCAACCGTAGCTTCGCAGGCTCTGGGCACAGCCCTTGCCCACGTCGCCATAGCCGCAGACCACGGCCACCTTGCCGGCCAGCATGACGTCGGTGGCCCGCTTGATGCCGTCGACCAACGACTCGCGGCAACCGTAGAGGTTATCGAACTTGCTCTTGGTGACCGAGTCGTTGACGTTGATGCACGGCGTCTTGAGGCTGCCTTGCCGATGCATGCGGCGGAGCCGGGCCACGCCGGTGGTGGTCTCTTCACTGATGCCGCGAATGTCGTTCAAGTACTCGGGGTACTTGTCGTAGACCATGGCGGTCAGGTCGCCACCGTCGTCGAGAATCATGTTCAACGGCTGACCATCGCTGAACAGCAAGGTCTGCTCGATGCACCAGTCGAACTCCTCTTCGGTCATGCCCTTCTTGGCATAAACCGGCACCCCAGCGGCGGCGATGGCCGCGGCGGCGTGGTCCTGGGTACTGAAAATGTTGCAACTGCTCCAGGTGACTTCGGCCCCCAGCTCGACCAGGGTCTCAATCAGCACCGCCGTCTGAATGGTCATGTGCAGGCATCCGGCAATGCGGGCGCCCGCCAACGGCTTGGAGCTGCCGTACTTACGACGCAGGGCCATCAGGCCCGGCATCTCGTTCTCGGCCAGATCAATTTCCTTGCGGCCGTATTCGGCCTGACTCATGTCGGCAACCCAGTAGGTGGGCTTCCGTGTCTCAACTTGTGCCACAGCGGACTCCTTCACACGTCGAACTCGAGGAACATTCCGGTCACAGCATCCTACGGCGTGCCTCGGGCCGGGGCTGCGGCATCAGTTTAGGGCTTTCACCAGAGCCTGACAACGCGGGGTGCGACGAAGAACCCCCTCGCCCGCGGCCGGCTGCTGGCCGCGACATCGGGCCTCAACGGGTGCGGCCGAAAGCCTCGACCGCCGCGGTGACAAAGGCCACCAACTTGTCGGGGTTCTTGATGCCGGGGGCACTCTCCACGCCGCTGGCCACATCCACGCCGTCAGGCTGAATCAGGGCGATGGCGGACTCCACATTCTGGGGAGAAAGTCCACCCGCCAAGATGATGTCGCGGCGGCCGAACACCTCGCGGAGCCGCCAGGCCGAAAGCGAGGCCCAGTCCAATGCCTGCCCGCTGCCGCCGAACTGCCCATCCCGGGCGGCGTCCAGCAGCACGCCCGCCGCCGAAGCGAAACGGGGGTCGTCGCCGGCTTGGGCCAGGTCCTGGGCGTTGGCATCGGGGGGCAAACGCAGGGCGACCAGAATCTCGGGCCGCGGCCGGCAGTTGTAGGTGGCGGCCACCACCGCGGCCACGGCGTCGGCGTCTTCGTCTCCATGCAGTTGTACGACGTCCAGCGAGAGGGTGTCGACCAGCTCGGCGATGTCGTCGGGCGGCTTGTTGACGAACACGCCCACCCGCGCCACATCGTCGGCGATCGAATCAATAATGGTGGCCGCGGCTCGCAGGCTGAGGCACCGCGGGCTGCCCTCGTAGAAGTTCAGCCCAATCGCGTCGGCCCCGGCTTCGGCGGCCAGCGCGGCATCTTCGGGGCGTGTGACTCCGCAGATCTTGATGCGGAACCTCTTTTGGAACTCGGGGGGCGGGCTGTGGGTGATTGATGGCGGGAACTATTTCGTGCCTGGCCGGCACGCAGGCCCGGCCCTGATTGTCGGGGTCTTGCCGACTTTGTCCAGCGGGCGGTTGAAGACCAGTTCTAGGGATTCAATCGCCGGTAAAGGCCATACCCGTCGGGTGCTGTAGGTAGCGCAGGTGGAATTTGCCTGCCCGGCCTACAGCCCGAGGCCCCATCTGGCCGAAGCTCCGAAAGGGACAATGCCCGAGTGTCCCGCCCCGAGCGTCAAGGTTCCTGCCTTCTGTTCACCGCACAGACCCAGGTCGGTCGGCCCGCCGCCTGGTCGTGCAGCCGGAAGAATGGACCACAAACCTTGAAGTGTCTCGCCACCAATCAAGCTCCCACCTGCTTGGCAAGGACGTCGTCATGAACTCCGCGCCGTTTGAGTTGTCGCATTCTCCGTTCGCCGCCGTCTCGAGCGTGGCGCACTATCAGCGGACTCGTCCCGCTGAGAGCGCTCGCAGTTTGTTGGCGGGCACCCTGAGTCGGCAGTCCGGTTTCGGGCTGCTGCTTGGGGCTTCGGGAACGGGCAAGAGCACGGTGCTTCGCCGGCTCGCCGCTGAATTGGCCACCGACTTTCAAGTCGTGCTCGTCTCGGGGTGTCATCCGGACTTCACCCGAGCCGAACTGTTGCAGACGATTCTGTTTCAAATGGAACTGCCCTACCACGATGGCTCGGCCGCCGAGCTGCGGTTGCGGCTGATCGATGCGTTGTTGGAAGCCGCCGCGGCGGGCGCTCCTCCGGTGGTGCTGCTGGTGGACGAGGCCCATCAACTGGCCCCGATGGTCTTGGAAGAACTGCGGCTGTTGGGCGATGTGCAAGTGGCTGGCCGTGGCCGGGTGGGGCTGGTGCTGGCCGGATTGCATAAGCTGGAAGAAACCCTGGCCCATGTCGAACTGGAGCCGCTCAACCAACGAGTCGCCGGTCGGGCCTACGTCCGGGCGTTGGGCTACGAAGACGCCTTGGCCTACCTCCGCGGGATGTTCGCCTCCGCCGGGGGAGACGCCGACGCGGTGTTCGACGATGCTGCCCTTGAGGCCATCTATCGCGCTGGCGAAGGTGTGCCCCGGTTGATGAATCAACTGGCCGATGCCGTGGTGGCCGCCGCCGCCGAGGCCGGCATCGCCCGCATCAGCGAAGAACTGGTCGAGCGGACCTGGACCCAACAGCAGCAGCTTCCGGCCGACTGGAGCCAGCGGCCCACCCCAGCGGCCTCGCACGGCACGGCCGCGTCGATCGAGTTCGGCGAGTTGCCCGCCGAGGGCTCGGCCCGGGTGGTCGAGGGCGAGTCGATCATCGAGTACGGCCCCTTGGTCCGCGAATCGGCGACCGCCGCCCAAGCCGTCGATTGCTCCGAGGTGCTTGCCCCCGAGGCGGCCGATGTGGCCGAGGTCCTGGGCGAGGTCGAAAGCGTCGAGGTGCCGACAGAGCCCACTCCGTCGCGAGCCCTGGTCCCGACCGCCGCCCCATCGCCCACCGTGCCGGACCACGTGATCCGCGAGCGTCGGGTGTTCGATCCCTACACGGCCAACAATCCCCACGCCGCGCGACCGGCGCTCAATATCGACTTGCTGCGGCAGGCCGTTCAGCGGGCCGCCAGTTGGAGCCAACCGCTGGCCCCGGCCGAAGCGCCGGCTTCGTCGGAAGCGGCCGCGAGCAACGAGCCGGCCCCCGTGGCGACCGCGTCGAGCGTGTCCTCCGACCTCGCCCCGGCCACCGAGGAGAATCCCGCCGCCCGAGTCGTTCCGGTGCCCAGCGGGATGATCGAGGTCATCGAGTTTAACAAGAACTCCGAGAGCTGGCTGGCGGGCGTGTGGCTGGAGGACGGCACGACCGACGGCTCGACGATCTTCGAGGAGGACGACCTCGCCGAGCAGGCCGCCGACCAGGAGGCTTCGCCGACGGTCATGCTGCTGACCCCCTTGGCCGATCTGGTGACCTTGCCGCTGGAGTCGGTCGACTTCGCGCGACTGGACGATGCCGAGGTGGGCTGTCCGGCCGGTCGCCCGGTGCCACCGGCACGGTTCCGGCACATGTTTGCCCAATTGCTGCACGGGGCCGAGTCGCACTGAGACCCGGTTGCCGATTGCCGTTCGACAAAACCCGCCGCCTCGGCGCGCCTTCGGGCCACGCCGAGGCGGCGGCGTTTGGTAGGCTGACCG
>JBJHDE010000168.1:0-9680 GCA_050486385.1 Planctomycetales bacterium
GCTGTTTGCCGCCGACGTGGAAGACAAGCAAATTCGCCGCGTGATGGCCCGTTGCGACAAGAGCGAGCATCTGTACCGCATCGCCGCGAAGTACTTTGCCGACTGCACCGGCGACGCCCGCTTGGGCATCGAGGCCGGCGCGACCTATCGCTGGGGGCACGAAGCGCGGAGCGAGTTCAACGAACCGCTGGCCTGGGACGAGCCCAGCCGCGAGACCCTTGGCAGCAGCATCCTGTTTACCGGGCGCGATCACGGCAAGCCGATGCCCTACACCCCGCCGAAGTGGGCGCGAAAGATCGAAGAGAAGCACCTCCGTTATCGGCCGATCAGCAGCTTCGAGTACGGCTACTGGTGGATCGAATGGGGCGGCATCACCGACACGATTCGCGATAACGAGCGGATCCGGTTCGAACTGCTGAGCATCGTCACCGGCATCTGGGACTACATCAAAAACAGCGGCAAGTTTCCCAAGGCCGAGACCTGGGCCATCGAGTGGATTGGCATGATGCCCGGCAAGCGGGAGAGCCGCCGCATCGAGGGCGACGTGATCCTCAAGCAGCAGGACCTGATGGGCCTGACCGGCGACTGGGAAGATGCCGTCAGCCTGGGCGGTTGGGGCCTGGACGAGCATCCGCCCGGCGGCTTCGATGACACCGACAAGCGGCCCTTCGTCAGCACCCGCCTGCCGGATGTGTACAACATTCCCCTGCGGGCGCTGTACAGCCGCGACATCGACAACCTGTTCATGGCCGGTCGCAATGCCAGTTGCAGCCACGTGGCGTTTACCTCGACCCGGGTCATGGCCACCTGCGCGTGTATGGGGCAAGCCGTGGGAACCGCCGCCGCGGTGGCCGCCCAGCACGGGGTGCTGCCGCGCGGCGTGTACGAGAACCGCGAGCATCTCAAGGAGTTGCAGCAGCGTTTGCTGCGGGACGATCAATCGATCCAGGGCCTCAAGAACGAAGACCCCGCCGACCTGGCTCGCCAGGCCAAGGCCACGGCGTCCGGCGTCTACGAGACCGGCAAGCCCGAGTTGGTGCTGGATGGCGTGACCCGCGACATGCCAGCGCAGATTACGCATCGCTGGATGGGGCCCATGTCGGACGAAGGGGCCTGGCTGCAACTGAGCTGGGAGCAGCCGCAACGGATCAGCCACGTTCAAATCACCTTCGATAGCGGGTTCCATCGCGAACTGACACTGACATCGAGCGACTCGCACAACAGCCATCAGATTCGGGCCCCACAACCCGAGACCGTGCGGGACTACCGCGTTGAGATCAAGACGCCCGACGAGCAATGGGTCGAGGTGGCCGCGGTCGAAGGCAATCACCAGCGGCTGTGTCGGCACGATTTCGAGCCCGTCAACGCCTCGGCGGTGCGGATTCGCGTTCTGGCGACCAATGGCTCGGAACAGGCCCGCATCTACGAGGTCCGTTGCTACGCGTGAGCGAACTGGTCTACGGCCGCCATCTGGGGATGGCCACGGTGTTCGAGGGCTGGATCCGCGATGCGGCGGATCCGGCCCATGCCGCCAGTGTGCTGGAAGCCGCCTGGGAAGAACTCGCCCGGGTCGAGCAACTGCTGAGCTTTTTCGATCCGGCCAGCGAAGTGGCCCGAGTCAATCGGCTGGCCGGCCACCAAAGCGTGCTGGTCAGCGTCGAACTGGCCGAGGTGCTGGCCGATTGCCACGCCTGGTGGCAGCGGACCGAGGGCTGGTTCAGCGTGTGCCGCACTCGGCAGACCCCCGACCGTTTGCCCTGGGACACGGCAATCGACTTGGACCCCCACGGCCGGCGGGTGCGGTTTCTGCAACCCGATGCGGCGTTGGAGTTTGGCGGCTACGGCAAGGGCTACGCCTTGGACCGGGTCGGCGCCTTGCTGGCCGGCACCGCCCGGGGCCCGATGCTGCTCCATGGGGGAACCAGCTCGGTGTTGGCCACCGGCTCGTGGGCGGTCGATGTGGGCGACCCGTTTGGGACCAGGCGGCTGCTGGGCCTGACTTTACAAGACGCTGGGCTGTCGTGTTCGGCCGTCGGAACGGTAGGCGGCGACCCGCCCCCCGCCGGTTGCGTGGTGCTGGCCGACTCGGCCCTGGAGGCCGAAGTCCTGTCGACCGCCCTGGCTGCCATGGGCAAATCGCGGGCAATCGACTATTGTGAAGGGATGCGGAATCAGGGCCGCTTCCCCCAGGCGATTGGTTGGATCGCACCGGGCGACCGCGTCACACACCTCGAGTGGTTGCCGGGATCGCGGGTCCCCACTCGCCAGGATTCGCCCACTGAGGGCTGATTCGGCTCCCCGCACGGAAATTGGTTCTGGCTCCGCGGCCACCTCGACCCCACCCTTCTGGGAGGCGCGCCATGTCGATTCGCCCGACCAACCGCCGCGGCTTTCTGGCCGGCGGCAGTGCGGCGATGCTCACTGGGGCGTTGTTGCAAACCGCCCAAGGCACCGCCCGCGAGCCCCACGAACCGGTCCGCGTGGCCGTGGTGGGCACTGGGGGTCGCGGATCGGACCTGATCCGCGCCTTGGCGACTCTGGAGAGTGCCCGGATTGTGGCCGTTTGCGACGACTATCCGCCCCACCTGGAGAAAGGCCGACAGTACGCCGGGGCTGGCATGCCGGGCTTTGCCAATTATGGACGGATGCTCCGCGAGGCCCAGCCGCAAGCCGTGGTGGTGGCGACCCCCTTGAGCCTGCATTTCGAGATGTGCATGCAGGCCCTGGAGGCCGGCTGTGCGGTGTTCTGCGAAAAGACGATGTGCCACTCGATCGACCAGGCCCGCGAATTGGCCGCCGAGGTCGCGCGTCGTGAGGCCGTCTTCCAGGTCGGCCTGCAGCGTCGGTCCAACGGGGTCTATCGCCAGGCCGTGGCCATGGTCGAGACCGGCATGTTGGGCGACATCACCGCCATCAAGGCCCAGTGGCATCGCAACGGCACCTGGCGACGTCCCGTGCCGGTGGATCGCGACGACCCACGCTTTGCCGAACTCGAACACCGCCTGAATTGGCGGCTGTATTGGGACTGGTCGCAGGGCCTGATGACCGAACTCGGCAGCCATCAGGTCGATGTGGCCACCTGGATGCTCGGTCGGCCGCCCAAGCGGGTGCTGGCCTCGGGCGGAATCGATCACTGGCGGGATGGCCGCGAGGTCTACGACAACGTGTTCTGCCTGTACGAGTACGAGCTGCCCGCCCGCGAGGCCGACGCACCGCCGCGGACGGTGCGGGTGACGTACTCGTCGTTGCAGAACAATGCCTACGAGGGGGCCTCGGAGCTGATCATGGGCACCCGGGGCACGCTGTTCATCACGCAGAAGAAAGCCCTGTTCTACCGCGAGCAAGGAGTCGAGGATCCCGGTTGGAGCACCGATGGCCGCATCCGTCACGATGCCGCGTTGGTCACGTCGGGCAAGACGCTCAACATGACCAACGATCCCTGGGCCCATCGCGGGGCCCCTTACGAAATGGACGGCCACGGCGACGACACCCGGGACGAGCTGGTGGACTTTCTGCGGAGCGTGGCCACCAAGAACCCCGCGACCGTGTGCGATGTCCAGACGGGGCTGGTGAATACGGCCTCGGTGTTGATCGCCAACGAGTCGATTCGTACCGGGCAAGCTGTCTCGTTTCCGGCCGATCTGGCCGAGGTTTCGTCATGAGTCACGCGGCGCTGACAACTCCAGCCAGCCTGCCGCCGGCCGCCCGGCCCGGCGAGGAGGCCTTCGTTTATGCCACCTGGTCGCTGCATCTGGAGCACACGCCGGATGTCGACCTGGGCTTCTTGAACCGGCTGCTGCGGAACCCCGACGCACTGGTCGACCAGGCCCGAAACCTGAAAGCCGGGCGACGCTGCACCGTGGTCGAGCTGCCCACCGACAGTGGTATGGTGGTCGTCAAACGCTTCAACACTCGGGGCCTGTTGCATGCCCTGGGCCATGCGGTGTTGCCCAGCCGAGCGTCTCGCAATTGGCAGGGCGGTCGGGCGCTCCGCCAAGCCGGAGTGCCCGTGCCGCGACCGCTGGCCTTTCTGGAACGCCGTCGTGGCCCTTTTCGCGGCCGCTCGTTTGCCGTGATGACCCGCGAGCCTGGCGAACCGCTGTTTGGTTGGCTCAACGCCCCCGAGCGGCAAGCCGAGGAGGTCGCCGCGGTGGCCCGCGAGTTGAAGGACTATCAGCGGCGGATGGCGCAAGCTGGTCTGACCCACGGCGACTTTCGCCCCATGAACATGTTGCACGACGGACAGCGAGTGACCCTGGTCGATCTCGACGCCGTGCGGCAACACCGCGATCCCGTCAAGTTGCAGCGCAGCCGCCACCGCGACACCCACCGCTTTCTTGAGGAAGCCGCCCTCTGGCCAGCCTGGCATCGCCTGTTCGCCGAGGTCTTTGCCCAGACCGACCACAACGGCTGACTGCTTGACGGTTCGTCCCAGTTCCCGAAGCCGTGGGCAGGTTCTGCCTCAATCGTGACCGATGCAGACCAAGTGACCGCGGGTGCGGATGTACCAGCGATCGTCGACGACCGCAGGCGAGGCGGAGGTCCGTTCGCCGATGTTGTTGACGTGCAGCACCTCCAACTTGGGTCCGGTGGCCAGCACGAAGGTCTCGCCTTCTTCAGTAGTGATGAACAGCTTGCCGTCGACGATGACCGGCGAAGCATAAAAGGTGAGCTTGTTCTGGCTTTCCAGCCGGCCCTGCCAGACGAGTTCGCCGGTGGGGGCGTCGTAGCAGGAGACCACGCCGACGTTGTCGTTAATCATGTACAGCCGGCCTTCGTGCAACACCGGCGAGGGCACAAACGGCGAGCCACGCCCGGTCTGCCAGGCCACGTGCGTTTCCGTGACATCGCCTTCGCCGCCGGGGCGAATGGCCAGCGTCGGTCCGGCACGGCCGGCACTGCAAAACACCAGGCCATGCCCGACCACCGGCGTGGGCGTGACCTCCGAGGTCGTGCCTTTGCAGGTCCACAGCAGCTCGCCGGTGTCGGGATGATAGGCCATCACCTGCCGCTGGCTGTTGACGATGATTTCTTCGCGGCCGTCGACCCGCACGGCGATGGGCGACCCCCAACCACAATCGGCCGACCGCTCGGTTCGCCACACCAACTGACCGGTCTCGGCGTCGTAGGCGGCAATGAACGAGTTCTCGCGGCGGCGATCCTCTTGATAAATGATCAGCTTGCCCCGATGCAGCAGCGGGCTGCCGGCGATGCCGTGCTTGGGCTGAATCGCCACAATCGGCGTGTGCCACAGTTGCTGGCCATCGAGGTCGACGCACAACAGCCCGCTATTGCCCAGGTAGGCATACACCCGCTGCCCGTCGGTCACCGCCGTGCTGGTGGCATGGCCATTGCGACCGTTGGAGGATTCCGGTTCGGCTTCGGGTGCCGGGGTCTCCCACAGTAGGCGGCCGTCGTTGCGATCCAGGCCCACGATGCTCCGCCGCCGCCCGCGATCGTGGCTGGTCGTCAGGAAGATGCGGTCCCGCCAGACAATCGGGCTGGAGTTGCCTTCGCCGGGTAGCGGGGTCTTCCAGACCACGTTTTCGGTGTCGCTCCAGCGATCGGGGTAGTTGCCCTGCTGCACACCCTGCCGTGTGGGGCCTCGCCACTGGGGCCACCAGCGAGCGGCCTCGCCTTCGGCTTCGATCATCACGGCGTCGGTCGGTTCATTGGCGGTGGCCTGACCGCTGGTCCACGGCCCGACGAGCAGCCATCCACCAACAACGAGAAAAATCCCCGCCCACCCCGTAACACCCCAGGCGTGAATCCGCCGAGCCCTATTCGGAGCGATCGGCACCGGAGTGATCGTGGCACAAGTCGAACGGTGAAGCGTGGCCATCAGTGGTACTTCCCAAGTGTCGTGTTGTCTGCTTTGGCGATCCGCCAACCTGTCCGATCCGCCGATCTGTCGGGGCCGCTTCCGGTTGGAGCCAGCCGCGGGGCCGGCGATTGTGTCGGCCGGCTGACCCAAGTGATAATGATTCCACCAGGGGATTTGGTTTCATACGACCCGATCCGACGACCACGGACCAGCCCCCGGACATCGCAATCCGCTGGCCGTCCACCCCCCGCTGCCTACGGCGAGGGGGCTGGAATAGGCTGGCTGGAAAGCCCCAGGCTGCTCGGCGAATCGTCGCCGTGGCCAGCTTTTTGCGAATCCGAAACTCCCCTATCCGTCCCGTTCTTCAAGAAAGCGAGATTCCCGATGACATTGGCTTGCGATCCCACGCGGGTGTCGACCCGTCCCACGATGTGGCTACTCCTTGCCGCGCTGGGCGTGGCGATGGCTTGTCCAGTGGTGGCCCTGGCCGACGAACCGGAACTCGCCGGTGCCCTGTATCCGGGCTTCGATGGCTTTGAGCGCAAGGTGACCACCACCAGCCCCCAAGCCCAACGATGGTTCAATCAGGGCATCCAACTGCTGTACGGCTTCAACCATGACGAGGCGATCCGCTCGTTCCAGCGGGCCGCCGCCGAAGATCCCCAGTGCGCGATGGCCTGGTGGGGCGAAGCGTACGCCCGGGGCTTGCACATCAACAATGTCGAGATGGGCGAAGAGCAAAGCCGGCTGGCTCATGAGGCCGCCCAGCGGGCCCTGGCGGCCTTGGACAACGAAACCCCCGTCGAGCGGGCGCTGATCGAGGCATTGCCCAAGCGCTATGCCTGGCCGGCACCCGAGGACCGAACGCCGCTGGACGAGCGCTATGCCGAGGCCATGGAGCGCGTCTGGCATCGCTTTCCGGAAGATGGAGACATCGGCACGTTGTATGCCGAGAGCCTGATGAACCTGCAACCCTGGGACCTGTGGACCGTGGATCACGCCCCCAAGGGCCGTGTCATGGAGATTGTGGCGGTGCTGGAACGCACGCTCGCCCGGCATCCCCAGCACCCGGGGGCCAACCACTTGTACATTCATGCCATCGAGGCCTCGCCCTGGCCCGAGCGGGGAATCCCGTCGGCCGAGCGGTTGCAGACCTTGGTGCCCGGTTCGGGACACCTGGTCCACATGCCCTCGCACATCTTTATCCGCGTGGGTCGCTATGCCGATGCGGCCCGCAGCAACGAGCAGGCCATCGCCGTGGACAAGGCCTATTTTGAACTGGCCCCCGAGCCCGACTATTACAGCCTGTACTTTCTGCACAACGTTCACTTTCTGGCGTATGCCTCGATGATGGAGGGCCGTTATCAAACGGCGATCGACGCAGCGCGAAAACTGGAAGAGAACATTCCCGCCGCCTTCTTGAAGAAGTACGTCACCGACGCCGACGGGCTGACGACCACGGCCCTGCATGTGATGATCCGCTTTGGCAAGTGGCACGCGATTCTGGCCGAGCCCGAGCCCGACGACTGGCGATTGATCAGCCGGGCCGATCGGCACTACGCCCGCTGCGTGGCCCATGCCGCGTTGGGGCAACTCGATCAGGCTCGCATGGAACTGGAAGCCTTCGAGCGGGTGGCCGCTGAAGTCACCGACGAATGGAAGGTGGGCAACAGTCCGGCTCCCGAGGTGCTCATGATCGCCCGGCTGATGGCCCAGGGCGAGCTGGCCTTCCGCGAGGGCGACACTGAAACCGCGTTCAAGCAGCTTCGCGAGGCCGTCGGTCTTGAGGAGCAACTCGCCTACGCCGAGCCTCCCGGCTGGATGCAACCCGTGCGACACGCCCTGGGCGCCCTGCTGCTGGCCGATGAGAAAGCAGAAGAAGCCGTGCGGGTGTATCGAGCCGATCTCCGGCGGCATCCCCACAACGCCTGGTCATTGCTGGGCTTGCAGCAAGCGCTGCGGGCCGCGGGTCACGAGGACCAGGCCAAGGCCCTGGACGACCGCGTGGCCCAAGCCTGGGCGCGTGCCGATGTCGACCCCGTCGCCAGTTGCTACTGCCATCCCGACGCCCGACTTGTGAACACCCGGGACAGTGAGGAGAAAGTCGAGCAAGAGAAAGTCGAGGAGAAGTGAGCCGTTGGCCGGCTGACGGGCCGTTGCGCTCAGAGCCCGCGGGGATCCAAGACGGTGAGGCCGCTGCCGCGGCGACGCAGGCCGTTGGCAAGAAAGGCCAGGGCGGCGGGGGCTTGCGCGTTGTAGTAGGCCCAGCCATGGCCGCCGCCGGTGCTGGTCAGGTCGGCCCGATGGCGGACACCCACGGCCCGAAGCTTCATCGCCAGGCGATCGCTGCCCTCGAACCATTCGCCATCGGCCGGGTCGCAGCAAAAGAAAATCTCGGCCGGAGCCGCCCAGGGATGAACCTGCAGCAGGGCCGTGTCCTGCCGGGCGTCTTCGGCATCGCGGTACAGCGTCCGCAGCCCGGGATAGTCGTCCAGGTAAAGATGGAAATCCAGGGCCGGGGCCAGGGCCGCGACCACGGGAAACAGCTCGGGGTGTTTGAAGGCCAACCGCAACGCGCCTTGCCCGCCCATGCTGGTACCAAACAGGCCCACCGCCGGCGGGCGAACGCCGAACCGCTGAGACACCGCTTCCAGCACCGGTCCCAGCAGGTAGGCCTCCGGGGTCCAGCGGGCGTCGAACTCGGGGAAGGGGCGATCGGCCCACCAGCAGCTCCCGCAACGCGGGGCAATCACCCGTAGGCCCTGTTCGGCCAGGGCGGTTTCGAATCCCGCCTGACCCACCAATCGTCCCAGATGCACGCCATGCAGATAGATCGCGGCGATGCGGGGGTCGGCCTCCGGCGGTGTGTAGACGTCGGCCGGATGGCCGGCGATGTCGATCTCGCTCCAAGGACCGCTCACCGGTCGCACCTCGGTGGCTGGGGCCAAGCGGCTGGGGCCGGCCATTCTCGGCCGCAATGGGCCTTCAGTCGATGGGCCTCGGTCCAGATGGTCTCAATCGAACTTGCCTCAATCCATGGCGACCGGCCGCAGGGCGAAGCCGGCGGTGGTGCCGGCAATTTTGTTGGTCGTGCAGACGTAGGCGAATTCGTAAACCTTCTCGCGGGCCAATTGCTCCAGGTTGTGCATGGCGGCGATCGGCACGCCTTGCTCGACCAGCAGGTATTTGTGGACCGGCAGCGGGCTGTCGGAACCCTCGGGCGGCGGCGTGACCTCGAGGTTGGGCGTATCGGAACCAATCACCATCGCCCCGAACGTCTGGGTCAGGTACTTGGCCGTGCCCAGCGAGAGGCCCGCCGTGCCGTGTTCGCGGATCTTTTCCCACTGGTGGCCGCGGTCGTCCCAGTAGCGGAGCGTGCCGGTGCGGAACAGCACCACATCGCCCGGCCGGAGTTGGACCTTTTGTTTCTTGAGGGCCTCGTCGACGTCTTGCCGGCTGATCGAATAATGCGCCGGCAGGGCCTCGACGCCCTTGAGCCCGGCGATGTCGAGCATCACGCCGCGGGCGACAATCGGCGGCATGCTGGCGGCGTCGGCCCGCGAGACGCCGAAATCGCCGCCGATCTGGGCATCGGTCAGATCGTTGTAGCTGGCGTGCCGCTCGCCCAGGGTGACTTGGGCCAGGCCCTTGAGATGCGTGCCGGCGTTGTCGCCTAGCATCACGGTCACCGTCCGCAGGCTCAGGCCACTGGGATTGGGCCCGTTGTGCCGCAGATAGCCGTGGGGTGTGCGGTAGGTCAGTACCTCGACCGGTCCGCTTTCGGGTTCGCGGAAGCTTTCGCGATCGAACTCGACGCCCAGGTCAAAGGCCCGACCCCGCTTGGCCAGGCTCAGGG
>JBJHDE010000169.1:0-7115 GCA_050486385.1 Planctomycetales bacterium
ACTTCGGCAAGCGCCCCGCGGTGCGTGGTGTGGCAATGAACCCGATCGATCACCCGCACGGTGGTGGTGAAGGTCGCAACAAGGGCGGGCGTCACCCGGTGAGCCCCACCGGCAAGAGCGCCAAGGGCGGGGCCACACGGCAACGGCGGAAGCCCAGCAACGCGGCCATCGTGCGACGTCGCAAGAGCCGCCGCTACGGACAGTTGAAGTTGGTCAAGTGATTTCCGAACACACTGAGAGCGGGCGGTCTGTCCCCTTGCTGAGTCGAGCACCAGTATGAGTCGCAGTCAGAAAAAAGGCCCCTTCGTCGACCCCCGGCTGTTTGAGAAGCTGGAGAAGATGATCGAGGCCAACAAGAACGAGCCGATCAAGACGTGGGCCCGGGCCTGCACGATCATCCCCGAGTTTGTGGGTTACACCTTTATGGTGCATAACGGTCGGGCGCATGTGAAGGTCTACGTCACGGAAGACATGGTGGGGCACAAACTGGGTGAGTTCGCCCCCACGCGGACCTTCCGCAGCCACGGAGGCAAGGGCAAGCGATAGGCATCGCCGCTCCTGCCACACCACACGACTTCACGGTTACCGAGACACACGGGCCCAACGTCATGCCGTACCGAGCCACTTACCGCTTTGCCCGCATCAGCGCCCAAAAGGTGCGCCCGCTGGCCAACCTGATTCGCGGCAAGTACGCCGACGAGGCGATGGAACTGCTGCGTTACATGCCCCAGCGGGGGGCGCGGATGCTGGAGCAAACCCTGAAAAGTGCCATGGCCAACGCCCAGGACCAAGGGGCGGGGGCGGTGGAAGAATTGCTGATCATCGACGCCCGGGTGGATGGCGGGCCGATGTTCAAGCGGATTCGACCACGGGCCCGCGGCATGGCGCATCAGATTAAGAAGCGAATGAGTCACCTGACGATTCAGGTGGAAACCCGGCAGGCCCTGGTGCGGCAGATCGAAGAGGCCGTCAAGCGGTTGTCGGCCCACGACCATGATCACGACGATCATGATCATGAGCACGCACACGACCACGATCATAGTCACGATCACGATCACAGCCACGACCACGACGACACCGCCCAGCCGACGGCTGGCGGTGAGCCACCACGAACCTGAGCCCCGCAGCCTCCGACCGCGTGGGGCCCGCTCCCCAGGCGTTCTCGATACGGATCACCACCATGGGACAGAAGGTCAATCCCAACGAGTTTCGCACCGGCGTCATGAAGCCGCACATCAGCCGCTGGTACGCGCAGAAGCGCGACTTCAGCGAGCTGCTGCAGGAAGATGAGTCGTTGCGGAAGTACGTCAAGAAGAAGTTCGTCCGCGGCATCCCCAAGGTCGAGATCGAGCGGACCCGCGACGAGGTCAAGGTCATCCTGCACACCGCCCGACCTGGCATGATCATTGGCCGGGGTGGCAAGAACATCGAGCTGCTGCAAGGCGAGCTTCAGGAACTGATCGGCCGCCGGGTGAACATCAAGATCGAAGAGGTCAACCGCCCCGAGTTGTTTGCCCAGCTAGTAGCCGAGGACATTGGCGAGCAGTTGGCCAAGCGGGCCAGCTTTCGCCGGGCGATCAAGCGGGCCATCGAGCAGACAATGGACGCCGGGGCCCGAGGCGTGAAGGTTCAGCTTTCGGGTCGCCTGGGCGGTTCGGAGATGGCCCGTTGCGAGAAGCAGATTTCCGGCAGCCTGCCGTTGAGCACGCTGCGGGCCAAGATTGATTACGGGTTTGCCGAAGCCAAGACCCCGCAGGGTCACATCGGCATTCAGGTCTGGGTCAACCAAGGCTTCTACGAGGAGGAGGCCGGCGATGCAACAAATGCCTAGGCGGATTAAGCACCGCAAAGTTCAGCGTGGGCGGATTCGAGGCGAAGCGAGCCGCGGCAACACCGTGGTGTTCGGCGAGTATGGGCTGCAGGCCCTGGCCGCCGGCTACGTGAGCGCCCAGACGCTGGAAGCCGGCCGTATCGCCGCCAACCAGTACATCCGGGGCGAAGGCAAGCTCTACATCCGGGTGTTTCCCCACAAGCCGATTACCAGTATCCCGCTCGAGACCCGGATGGGTAAGGGTAAAGGCGAGCCCGAGTACTGGGCCGCGGTCATCAAGCCCGGCACCGTGCTGTACGAGGTCGGCGGCGTCAGCGAAGAGGCCGCCAAGCGGTGCTTCGCCCGGTTGGCGCACAAGATGCCCGTGCCGGTACGGATGGTGAAGCGGCGTTCCATGTAAAGGGTTCCGTGGACACCAGCCGCCGTGGCGGCCCCAGGGTGTCGGCGGTGTCCCAGGTTCTCCAGTTCCGAGTTAACCGTTCAGTAGGTGTGAGACGACGATGGCCGAGCATCTCAAAGCAAAAGATCTGCGGGAGATGAGCGAAGACCAGCTTGTGGCCACGCTCCGCGAGACGCAGGAGACGCTGTTCAAGCTGCGGATTCAAGCCGAGACCGAACGGTTGGATGCCCCCAGCGAATTGCGAAAGCACCGGCGGCTGATCGCCCGGCTCAAGACCGTGCTGGGCGAGCGGAGCCGCAAGGCCGCCGCCAGTGGCCCGGCTTGAGCGGCCGACCCCGGCTTGACAGACACCCACGAGACTATCGACGCGACCGCGAGCGTACTCAGAGATTTTAGCGATGCCCAAGAAAGTTGTGATCGGAACGGTCATGAGCGATCGGACGGCCAAGACCCGGCGGGTCGAGGTCAGTCGTCGTATCAAGCACCCCAAGTACAAGAAGTTTCTCAGCCGTCGAACCGTCTGCCATGTGCATGACCCCGAGGAAGAAAGCCACGTGGGTGATACCGTCGAAATCCGCGAGTGCCAGCCCCGCAGCGCCCTGAAGCGTTGGGAACTGGTCCGCGTGGTCCGCAAGAGCGAGTTGGTCGACGTCGTGGCCCTGCGGGCGCAGGCCCGGGCCGAGGCCCGCGCGGCAGCCAGCGAACGCAAGACTGGCAAGGACCGTCGCGAAGCGCCGGCCCCCTCGGCAACGCAAGCCGCTGAGAGTCGGGCTCCGGAGAGTCAGGCCAACGAGGACGGGGCCACCGAGGAGAACTCGTAGCCCAGCGCTTGAGCAGCGGTGACCGACGAGCCTGAAAGCCGGCGGCCGAACAAGGCGTATTTGTTTCGATCAAAACATTACGACATAACTCAACAAGTCAGAATTAAGGATCGAGACCCGTGATCCAGATGCAGACCCGGCTCAACGTGGCCGACAACACCGGTGCCAAGGAAGTGATGTGCTTCAAGGTGCTGGGCGGTTCCAAGAAGCGGACCGCCACCTTGGGCGACATCATCATCTGCAGCGTCAAGAGCGTGATTCCTGGCTCTAATGTGAAAAAGGGCCAGGTCGTGCGGGCGGTCATCGTGCGGACCCGTTCCCCGAATCGCCGCGACGACGGCAGCTACGTGCGATTCGACTCCAACGCGGTGGTGTTGGTGGACAAGGACGGCAACCCGCGGGGCACCCGGATTTTCGGGGCAATCGCCCGGGAGTTGCGGGATCGGAACTTCATGAAAATTGTGAGCCTGGCCGCCGAAGTCGTGTGAACGACACCGCCGCCAGGGGTGACACCGCGACAGCGCTCAGCAATCAGAGTCGAACCAACTTGAGGACGGGAACGATGGATATCCGGGTCGATGACACAGTGAAGGTCATCAGCGGTGTGGAACGCGACCGGCAGGGCAAGGTCCTGAAGGTACTGCGCGAGAAGAACAAAGTGATCGTGGAAGGCATCAACCTGGTGATGCGGCATGTCCGCCCCAGCAAGCAGCACCCCAAGGGGGGCCGCCTGAGCAAAGAGATGCCGATGAGCCTGTCGAACGTCATGCTCGTTTGCCCGGCCTGCGGTAAGCCCTCGAGGACCGGTGTGCGGTACCTTGAAGACGGCAGCAAGGAGCGGTGGTGCAAGGCCTGTGGGGCCGGCAACGGCCAGGTGGCTCCGGCCAAGAAGAAGTACGCCAAGACATCGTGAGGATCGGTTCCGTGGCACGTTTGCAAGAACTTTACAACAGCACGATCCGTGACTCCCTGGCGGAGCAGTTGGGCCGAACCAACCGGCTGTCGCTGCCGAGAGTCGAGAAGATCGTCGTCAGCATGGGCGTCGGCAGTGCCATCCAGGAAAAGAAGCACCTGGAAGAATCGGCCGAAGCCATGTCGATCATCACCGGCCAGAAGGCCGTGATCTGCCGGGCACGCAAGAGCATCTCGAACTTCAAGCTTCGCGAAGGCCAGGCCATCGGCACCAAGGTCACGCTGCGGGGCCAACGGGCGTACGAGTTTCTCGACCGCCTGGTCAGCCTGGCTTTGCCGCGGGTCCGCGACTTTCGCGGGCTCGATCCGAACGGCTTCGACGGCAACGGCAACTACAACATGGGTCTGACCGAGCAATTGGTCTTTCCCGAGCTGAACCCCGACAAATTTCAACGGGTTCAGGGTTTGAACATTACGATCGTGACATCCACCCGCAGCGACGACGAAGGTCGGTTGCTGCTGACGGCCCTGGGGATGCCGTTTAAGACCGACGTGGCGATCAAACGCCGGGCCGGTTGACCCCAACAAGGACTTCGCCAGGCGGACGCTGAAATCCGGCCGGCGAAACCGCATCGAACACAACGTTTTTCCACTACGACTCGGCAGCGAGACGCATGGCCAGCAAGAGTAAGATCGCCAAAAGCAACCAGCAGCCCAAGTTCTCCACCCGCCTGGTTCGCCGCTGTTGGCGTTGTGGCCGCCCTCGGGCGGTGTATCGCAAATTTGGCATCTGCCGAATTTGTCTCCGCGAATTGGCCGCCCAGGGAGCAATCCCGGGGCTGCGTAAGGCCAGTTGGTGAACGCCGGTAGTCGCGAGTGCCCAGGGGATTTCCGCAAATGATGACCGACCCGATTGCCGACATGCTGACCCGCATCCGCAACGCCGTGCGCGTCGAGCACCCGCTCGTTGAGATGCCTGTCAGCAAAGTGAAACGTGGTATTGCCGAAGTGCTGAAGCGCGAGGGCTACATCTGGGATTGGCAAGAAGTGCCGACCGAGGGTGAACGCTCCAACTGGCTGCAGCTTCAGTTGAAGTACGGCCCCAACGGCGAGCGTGTGATTCGCCACATCCAGCGGGTCAGCAAGCCCGGTTGCCGGGTCTACAGCCGAGCCCAGGACCTGCGTCCGGTGCTCAACGGCCTGGGAATTCGCATTATCAGTTCCAGCCAGGGCGTACTCAGTGACCGCGAGGCCCGCCAGAGCAACATCGGCGGCGAGGTCTTGTGCGAGATCTGGTGAGCCCCTTCCGAACACCTCGGTGGTGAGAGTTTCGAGCGATGAGTCGACTTGGCAAAAAACCGGTGTCCGTCCCCAAAGGCGTGAAAGTGGCCCTCGAAGGCCGCAAGATCACCGTCCAGGGGCCCAAGGGTGAGGCGCTCTCCTACGAGCATCGCCCCGAAGTCACCGTCGAGTACGATGGCGACGGCAACGAAGTCCGCGTCACCCGCAGCGACGACGAACGCCCGACCCGCGCCTACCACGGGCTGACCCGGGCGCTGATCCACAACATGATTGTCGGCGTGACCGAGGGCTATCAGAAGAAGCTGGAGATCCACGGCGTCGGCTACCAGGCCAACCTGAGTGGCGACGTGCTGCGGCTCCGGGTGGGCTTCGCCAATGAAATCCACTTCAAGGTGCCCGCGGGACTGCAAGTCAGCGTGGCCCGCGAGAACTCCACTCCGCCGGCCACCGGGCAGTGCGACGTGATCACCATCCGCGGCATCGACAAGCAGCAGGTCGGCGAGTTTGCCGCCCAGGTGCGGTCGGTGCGGAAGGCGGAACCTTACAAGGGCAAGGGCATCCGGTACGCTGGCGAGATCGTGCGGCGGAAGGCCGGTAAGGCCCAATCCAAGTAGTGTCTGGCCTCCGGCCGCCGTCAAGGAACATCCGACGGCCGGGACCCAGCCCACAACAGCTTCTTACGAACGAACACCCCAGACAAACAGCGTTTGGAACGAAGGCGGCGGAGACCATGGACCAAAACAAGGCACTCAACAAACAGCGGTGGCGGCGAACCAAGCGGGTTCGCAACCAGGTGCGCAAAAGCGAACGGCCCCGCTTGAGCATCTTCCGCAGTCACAAACACATCTACGCCCAAGTCATCGACGATGTCGCCGGCCGGACCCTGGTGGCCGCCAGCACCGCCGAACAGGATGTGCGCGGACAACTCAACGGCTCCGGCGGTGGCAATAAAGACGCCGCCGCCGTGGTCGGCAAGGTCATCGCCGAGCGGGCCAAGGCCGCCGGCGTCGGCCCCGTGGTCTTCGATCGCGGACCCTACAAATACCACGGCCGCGTGCAAGCCCTGGCCGAAGCCGCCCGGGAAGCCGGGCTCGAGTTCTAACCGTCCTCCAACGCCGTGCCGGGCGGAAACCACCCCCCCGCTTTGTGTTCGCGGCCGACGCTTTCACCCCATGATCCAACAAACCAACGGAACTGCTCGTGGCTAGGTCAAGAGATCGAGATCGAGATCGGGACGATGGACGCGGCTCGGACCTGATCGAAAAAGTCATCAAGATTCGCCGCTGCGCCGCCGTGGTCAAGGGCGGTCGTCGCTTCAGCTTCAACGCCCTGGTCGTCGTCGGCAACGGGCGTGGCAAAATCGGCTACGGCTACGGCAAGGCCAACGAAGTGCCGCCGTCGGTCGAGAAGGCCACCAAAGACGCCCAACGCAACATGACCGAAATCAAGCTCGATGGCTCGACCATCAGCCACGAGGTCATCGGACGCTACGGCGCCGCCCGCGTCGTGCTGCTGCCGGCCAGCGAAGGCACCGGCGTGATTGCGGGCGACAGCGTCCGCAACGTCTGCGTGGCGGTCGGAATTCGCAACATCCTGACCAAGAGCTTCGGTAGCAATAACCCGGTGAACCTGGTCAAGGCCACCGTCAATGCCCTCAAGAACCTGCGGACTCGGGAAGAAACCGAGCGGCTGCGGGGAGTGAGCCTGTCATCATGATGATTCACGACGTGAATGTCGGTATCGCCAAGCGGAAAAAGCGGAAGCGAATTGGTCGCGGCCCCGGCAGCGGGGCGGAGCGCAGGGACGGCAGCACGCCGCTCACGCGATGACCGTTGGCACGTTCGATATC
>JBJHDE010000169.1:7125-9667 GCA_050486385.1 Planctomycetales bacterium
CGGCAAGACCTGCGGTCGCGGTCACAAGGGCCAGGGCCAGCTTGCCGGCTGGAGCCAGAGCCCGATTTTCCAGGGCGGCACCTCACCGATCATCCGACGGATCGGCATTCGGGGTTTTCATAACCAGTTTGCCAAGAACGTGTTCGCGATCAACATCAGCCAGATCGCCGAGCACTTTGAAGACGGCGACGAGGTCTCGCCCGAGATCCTCCGCGCCCGGGGCGTCGTCAAACACCCCTACGATGAGCTGAAGATCCTCGGCGACGGAACGTGCGAGAAGCGGCTCAAGGTCACCGCCCACCGCTTCAGTAAGTCCGCCGAAGAGAAGATCAAGGCCGCCGGCGGCGAAGTAGTGGTCTTGCCTGGACCGAAGCCTCCCGTCAGAAATAAGATGAAGCCGAAGAAGTCGCGGGGCTGATTGGCGGGCCCTGGGCGAAGTTGAGCGACCTGCGGACTTTGGGAACTCTGGGAGACTTCCTCCCCCCATGATGTTCGCCGGCGAGTCGCTTCCCCAGTGTCGTGCCGCTCACGCGCCCGCGAGCTTGTCGGATGGGACCCGGGCGGTGTCTGGGTCCATTCCTGCCTTCTCCAGGGAGGGGGAGGCGGGCGCGTTGCCTTTTCGCCCGTTTCTGTAAGGAAGCCGAGGCCATGCTGGAGAAGCTGCGGGTCGTCTTTACCATTCCGGAGTTGCGGACCCGGATTCTGATCACCTTGATGTTCCTGGCGATTTATCGCATCGGTTGGCAGATTCCGCTGCCGATTGTCGATCAGTCGGCGATGGCGAGCTGGGCTCAGGATCAACAGGGTGGGGTGCTGGGTCAGGTCATGCAGCAGGTGGCGCTGTTCAGTGCCAGCTCGCTCAACCAGGCCACCATCTTCGGGTTGGGCATCATGCCCTACATTTCGGCCTCGATTATCTTCCAACTTCTGGCCAGCGTCTGGAAACCGCTGGAGGAGCTGAAGAAGGAGGGGCCCAGCGGCCAGAAGAAGATCAACGAGTACACACGTTACGCGACGGTCGTACTTTGTATTGTGCAAAGTGCGGCCTTCCTGGCGATGCTCAGTCAGAACAAGTTACTCAGACCCGAGGTCCTCAACGAAAGTGAGGGGCTCATGCTGCACTGGTGGTTTATTGGTCTATTGACCATGACCGCCGGTACGGTGTTTTTGATGTGGATTGGTGAACAGATCGACGAGCACGGCATCGGCAGCGGAATCAGCCTGTTGATCATGGCGGGCATTCTGGCCGACATGCCCGGGGCGGGCTTGCAGCTCTCGACCCAGGCCAGTGCCACGCTGGGCGATACCGGCGGGCTGGGTCCCGACCGCTTGCTGCTGCTGATGCTCTTGTTCTTGGGCGTGGTCACCGGCGTGGTGCTCATTACCCAGGGCCAGCGGCGGATCCCGCTGAATAGTGCTAAGCACATGCGGGGGCGTCGGGTGTTTGGTGGCGGCCGGCAGTACCTGCCGCTGCGGGTCAACCAGGCCGGCGTCATGCCGATCATCTTCGCCAGCAGCCTGCTGATTCTGCCGGGTCTGATGCTGTGGCCCCTGCGGAACGTTTTTGGCGAAGCCGTCTGGCTCAACCAGATTCAAGCCGCCCTGCAACCGGGGCCAGGCTTCTTCTACAACTTGATCTACGTCGCGATGATCTACTTCTTCTGTTACTTCTGGGTGACCATTGTGTTCAACCCGAAGGACATGAGTGAAGAACTCAAGCGGCAAGGCGCGTTCATCCCTGGCTACCGCCCCGGGAAACGCACCGAGCAGTACCTGGAAAAGGTGATGGAGCGGATTACGTTTGTCGGTGCCAGCTTCCTGGCCTTCGTGGCGATTTTGCCCACGATCATTGGAAGCTGGGCCGGATTGGACCCGATGGTCGCCCAGTTCTACGGAGGAACCGGTTTGTTGATCGCCGTGAGCGTAGCCTTTGATCTGGTGCAGAAGATCGATTCGCACCTGGTCATGCGGAACTATCGCGGGCTGCTGGAGCGCTGAGCGCTGCAAACGCCCCATTGGAACTCTTGCGCGGAGGGTGGCCCCATGCGAATCGTCTTTCTCGGGCCCCCGGGCGCCGGCAAGGGAACTCAATGTCGCCTGCTGATTGAGATGCTCCAGGTTCCGCATATCTCCACCGGAGAGATGCTCCGCGAGGCGATCCGCCGCGATACGGCGGTGGGCCGCACCGTGACCGACGACATCCGGGCCGGCAAACTGGTCGACGACGACCTGATCATCAAACTGACGCTCGAACGCTTGGGCGAAGACGATTGCCGCGGGGGCTTCCTGTTGGACGGCTACCCGCGGACCATCGCCCAGGCCGAGAGCCTCCGCGAGTACCTGGACCAGCGGGACACGCCGCTGGATGCGACCATCGAACTCCAGGTGCCCCACGACGAACTGTTTCGGCGACTCCTGAGCCGTGCCCAGACCGAGGACCGCAACGACGACACGCCCGAGGTCATCCGGGGCCGGCTTGAGGAGTATCGCAGCCGGACGGCCCCCCTGGTGGAATACTATCAGCGCCGGGGGCTGCATTGCC
>JBJHDE010000170.1:0-8185 GCA_050486385.1 Planctomycetales bacterium
GTTGCGGTACTTGAGTTCCGGGTGCCGCGAGGTATCGATGTGCTGGCACAGTTGGCCATTCACCCAGGCCGAGATGACGTAGCCATCGGCCTTGACCACCACGGAATTGTACTGCTCGCGGCGGTCAGCCCGGGCGATGGGTTCGACATTGCCATAGATGCTCATGTTGCTTGACCGGCTGAGCGTGGCGTCGGGATTCTGGTCGAGAATCTGCAGCTCCATACCATCGCTGCTGGGCCACTTGTTCCGTGGCGTGCGGATGCCGATCCCCGAATTGCCGCCGCTGCGGATCCAGTAGTTGAACGTCAACGTGTAGTTGCCGGGCTCGTTCTCGGTGCGCAGGTAGTTGCCGCCCCGCCCGGTGAGGACAATCTCCGGGCCGTGCGGACCTTGCTCAACGGTCCAGGCATCCTTATTGCCGGGCGTCCACCAACCGGTGAGGTCCTGGCCATTGAAGATGGGTTCGCCAGGCGGCTCGATCAGGCGGATGTCGTCGATGGTCCAGGCCCCGCGGCCCACCTTGAGACTGATGCCCAACGTGCCATCGGGCCGCAGATCGGTGGTGTGGACCTGACCACCCAGGCCCAGCTCCACGGTTCCCACGCTGCCATCGGCCCGAATCGGCCAGGCAATGACCAGCCGTGTGGGCCGGTCGGCGCTAGCGGCCAGGGCGAGTTCGCCCTGTTGCGGGTGAGTCGCCACCGGCAGCCGGGTCTGGAATCCCTGGTGGTCCCACAACCCCACCTCAAGTTGGGCATTGCCGCGGGGGCGGAGGTCCAACTGGATCGCCCCGCCCGGGCCAAAGCTGTAGCCGCCATGCAGCGTGGAGCCCGGGCGCTGGCCCACCAGCCCGCCGTCTTCGCGGGTCCAGCCCTCGACCGCTTCGCCGGAATCCCAGCCCAAAAAGCCTTCGGCCGGCAGCAGGGTCACGCCGACGGGCGGCTCGACCGGATCGGCCGCCAGCCCGCTGGCCAGTACGAGGACCACACCACCGATGAACGCGAATCGTCCCATGATGATTCTCAGCCAATGAAAACAAGTCTGTCTGGATGCCTGCCAACGCCACGAACCCGCTCGTCGAGGCGGTTTGGCGCCCCCGCGCGCCTCGGCGACACCGGCGGCTGCCCGCCGGGCACCGAAGTCCCCAACCTTCACGGCCTTCGGATCGAGTGCGAGCCATCCTAATTGCTCGCCCCTCGGGCCGCCATCCTGCGGTGGCCCCAACCCAAGCGAGGTGCCGCACTGTGTCGCATTACCCCAGTTGAAGGATGAAACTCGCGCGAATTTTGAGTTGCGTTCACATGATCTTAACCGGCCCAAGCTCCATTAGCTGGCAATCGGAGTGCTGGCGTACTCCGTTGTCCCTTGGCGCAAGTCCCGCCCAAACATGCCCAAAAAGCAAGTGCTGATTGTTGAGGACGAGGCCTCGCTGGTCGAGGTGTTGTCCTACAACCTCAAGAATGCTGGCTACGACGTGGTCAGTGCGCCCGACGGCCGCGAGGGCCTGGACAAAGCCCGCCTGCATCTGCCCGACTTGATTCTGCTGGACTTGATGCTGCCCGTGATCGACGGCTTGCAGGTGTGCCGCGAGTTGCGGGCGGACGCCCGGACCCGGGATATTCCGGTGCTGATGCTGACGGCCAAGGGCGAAGAGTTGGACGAAGTCGTGGGCTTTCAGATGGGGGCCGACGACTACGTGCCCAAGCCCTTTAGGATGAGCGCCCTGTTGCAGCGGATTAAGGCGTTGCTCCGCCGCGGGCATGTGACGCAGATGGCCGAGCGCGACACCATCGCCATTGGCCAGCTTCGCATGGATCGCATTCGGCACCAGGCGACCCTCGACGAGCAAGAGTTGAAGCTCACGCTGACCGAGTTCCGCCTGCTGTGGGCCCTGGCCCGGCAACCGGGTCGAGCCTTCACCCGCAACGAGCTGATGGACGCCTCCCTTGGCGAAGACGCCACGGTGCTGGATCGCACGATCGACGTGCATATCAAGAGCGTTCGGCAAAAGCTGGGCGAACACGCGGGCATTGTCGAGACGGTTCGCGGCGTGGGCTATCGCTTTGCCGAGGACTGATCGGTCGGAACGGCCCCCACGCGCCCCACAGGCTCCTCTCCGCCGCCTGGCTCGGCAGGGCATCAAGCCCCCTTCTTCTCGAATCGCCGCGATTCCCCACCAGGCCCAGGCCACCGATCAGCCGGCGGGTCAATGCAGGGGGCGGGTGGTCGCACGGATTGACAATCGCATCCCCAATGGGTAGGCAATAGGCTCGCACGCCGCTCACCGGCGACCAGGGGTCCATGAGGGGGAGGCCGAGGCATGATCGACGACGGCAAGGACCGCCTCTGCGACCAATGGCACGCGCGGAAATCCGCGATGATGTCCGATCTGCTGGGCGACGAACATCCCATGGTGCTGCACGCGATTGTGCCCTTCGCGGCGGGCGGGCGTCTGGACCTGCACTACTATCCCCAAGGCATCCCAGGTACGGCGATCGCCACGAAAGAGCTGTGCGAAACGCCCGACACCGGGCCCTCCAACGCGGTGTTCGATCGCTATGAACTGGTGATGTTCACACGGCATTCGCTGGCCCTGGAAGAAGCCCTGGACGAAAGCACGCCCTTCGGTCGGGCGCACCGTTCGATTGATGCCTTCTTGAACTGTCTGGCCCTGTTCAGTGCCGAGGCCACGCTCAACCCGGGCGATACCTGCGAGTTTCCGGCGGCAATGAAGTTCGTCGGCGGCCGTTGCCTGATCTTTGACGCCATTGGACTGGAAGGCGCCCACTGCGCGTTTGGCCTGCTGTTGGCCATGGAGATTTATCGCGAAGAGATGGAATTCGCCCGCGAACACCGCAGCGCCGCCTTGTTCGAACGGCTCAAGAACGCCGGTTACTATCCCTACTCCGACCTCGATCGCCCCCGCGTGGTCTGAAGCCCGTGGTTTTTCCACGGCGGTGGACAAGTCAGCAGCGCCACAGCGGGCCTTGCCGAGCGTTTGCCGACATCGTTCAAACCCTGGGTCGCGCACCAGGAATTCGCTTGACCTGGGACACGATTCCCAGCATCATCGGTTGGGTCAGGCCCCAGCCAACTTGCGGATCACCACCGCAGGTGGTCCGAGGGCCGATTGGGGTATTCGATTTCACGTTGAGAACTGTAAACGGCTTGAATTCGATTCGGAGACCGACGATGGGAACTCCAAGAGTGTGGTCCGTGTTGTTGATGTTCATTGCGGCGAGTGTCTGCCTGGCGGATGAGCCAAACACATTGGCTCCCGGCGATTATGACAAAGCGGAGATGGCGGCGGCCATCAAGAAAGCCCAAGGGAGTGTCGATCGGTTTCTGAAGGAGATGGAAGCAGGCAAGGGCATGCGGTTCGCCGTGAAGGCCCCGATCCAACACCTCGAAGATGAAGAGAAAGTCGAGCACTTCTGGCTGATCGACGTGACCTACAAGGATGGCGTGTTCGAGGGCACGATCGACAACAAGCCGGAGATTGTCGAGCATGTCGCGTTGGGCCAAAAATGGAAGATCGCCCGCGAGGAGATCTCGGATTGGATGTTCCTTCGCGACGGCAAGATGCATGGCAACTACACCGTGCGACCGCTGTTGAAATCCATGAACCCACGGGAAGCCCAGTTTATCCGATCCATTTTGGCCGAACCGTGAACCGCTCTGGGGCCTGCCGACCGTCACGCCGGTGTTACTGATTCCTGCGAAAGTTCAGGAACCGCACTTGTGGCACTGGTGGCTTGTCCACCAGTGTTTGATAACGCCTGCTATTCTTCGATTGAAGTCCCCTTGTAACCTCGTAACCCAGCGAACAGCGGCAAATCGGCGGACCTGTCCGACTGAGCCACACACTGGTGGACAAGCCACCAGTGCCACGAATTTGGTTTGCAGTATCGCGGAGGAATCATTAACGTCCGCGTTGGGCTTCCAGGGCACGTCGACGGAGCGTTTCGAATTGTCGTGGCCAGGGCCCTCCGCCCAGATCCGGGGCCAGCACCCGGGTGAGATCGATCAGCTTGACGGCTTCGTCGGGCTGCCCTTGTTTGACCAGCGTTTCGGCCAGTCCCAACCGCGCCCGCAGCCAGGATTCGCTGCCGGGCGTGGTGCGTCCCAAGCGTCGCCAAAGCCGTTCGGCCTCGGTCAGGGCCTGCCTGCCGCCCACGGCAAGAAAGTGCTGGGCGGCTTCTTCGGCAAAGCGGCGTTCCCGTGGGTATTGGGCGATGAGCGCCTGGTAGTCGGCCACGGCCTCGGTGGGAGCCAGCACCGCCCGACTGCGGACGTAGGCATAATCCAGCAGGGCTTTCTCGCGATCGTCGAGTTGTGCCAGGCGGGGCCTGACCCGTTCGACGGCTTCAAGCTGCAAGCGGGCCAGTTGGGCTTGCAGTCGCGGCCCGGTGCGGTCGGCCAGGCCCAGCAGCTCGGCCAGCAGGCCGATCATGGCTTGCACATCGCCGGCCGAGGCGGCTTCGAGCGCCGCCAGGGCATCGTCCACCCGGCCGGTTCCCACCAGGGCCAGCACCCGCTCGCGAGCGATGGCGGCCCGCCACGCGGTGAACTCGGTGCCGGCGGCCTCCTCGGACGATTCCGCCGGCTGGATGGCATCCAGCAAGGCCACGGCCTGGGCATAGTCGGCCAGGACCGCATCGTTGAGCAATCGCACGGCTTCGAGCAGGGCCTTACGGGCGGCGGCCGAACGCGGCGGGCTGGGGCTTTGGGGATGAAAGCCGGCCAGGGCCTGCATCCGCGCGGCGGTGCTCTTGGCCCATGCGGCCGCCTGTTCGCGATCGGCCTGCCGCAGCCGCGCCAGGTGCTGGCCACTCACGCGGGAGAGGCTCTCGACGGCCTCGGCCACCCGGGGATCATGAGCCGGAACGCGGGCATAGTGTTCGGCGGCGGTCGTCCACTCGCCCCGGCTTTCATACAGCCGGCCCAACCGGACCCGGGCGACACCCAAGGTGGGCCCCGATGGCCAAGTCTCCAAGTGTTCTTCCAAGAGCTTTTGATAATCGTCGAGCGTGACGCCGCTTTCAGGATCCCGTGTTAACAACCCCGTATGATAAATCGCCCAGGCATGGGCCTCGGCCGCGCGGGCCACTTCGGGCGTGGAGCGGGCGGCGTGCAAAAATCGCTCGGCCGCGGTCTGGCTGCGTCCCATGCGATGTTCAATCGCGGCGGCTCGGAACGCCCAGTCCAGGGCCTCGCTGGGTTCGCCGGCCTCCAAGGCCAAGGCGTGGGCTTTCACATAATGTTCAATCGCTTGATCGAACTGATCGTTGTGAAAAGCCTCGGCGGCCAGTTCGGCCAACACCGTGGTATCGGCTCCCACGCCGGCTTCGCTCACGGTGCGGGTCTCCAGCGCTTTGGCCCGACGGCCCCAGTAAGGGCCGAACTCGCGCTCGATGAGTCGCACCCGGGCGGCAATGCGTTGCCGGTTGGGAGCCTGTCCGCTAGCTTGAGCCTGTTGGGCCCACTCGGCCAATTCGATTTCCAGATTGGCCAGGGCCAGGTCGGCGGCTTCGGGCCCCGACACACTGGGCCCAGCCGCGGCCCGGCGGGCGGAGTCCACATCGCCGGCGTCGAGGGCCAGCCGCACCGCCAGGGTGCGCAACCGTACGGCCCCCGAGGGCGGAAGCGTTTCGTCTTGGCGATACGCGGTCAACAGCCGCTGGGCCTCGTCGCGGCGATGCTGAAGCCGCAGGACCTCGACCAAGTCGAGTCGGGCGGTCCAGGTGTAAGGCTCGTCGGTCGAGCGGCGGGCCAGGTCCTGTAAGGCGTCTTGGGCCTGATTGAGCGCGTCGCTGCGATCGGCACTATCGGGCGGATAGCTGCGGCCCCGGATGCGATACGCCTGACTGCGTTCATGTAATAAATGGGTTTGCAAGGCGTACCGCTGGGTCTCGTTCCAGTGTTGGGCATCGGCCTGGGTCAAGGCCTGTTCGGCGTCTTGCAAACGTTTCAAACAATCGCGGAGCAGGGCCTGAGCCTGCTGCAGCAGTTCATCGGGCCGCCGGGCGACTTCGGCCCGCACCACCAGCAGCTCGGCCCGCGCCCGTTGCACAATGCCCGCGCGCGCCAGCACCAGCGGTCGATAGGCGTGCTCGGGATACTCGGCGAGAAACCGCTCGGTCACATCGAGCGCCTGCTGCCAGGTGTCCTCGGCCTGTTCAAGCGGCTGACCACGAGCCTCCTCGGCCAAGGCCCGCGCCAAGTGGCTGACCAACTCGGCCTGACGAAACTCCGAAAGGTCGTCGCGGGCAAGCTCCTCGCGGCAATAACGCTGGGCCAAACCAAACAGGCGGCGATCGAGCAGGCCATTCAAAAACCGCTCATCCGGCGTCGACGCTTGAAGGACTCCGGGCAACAGCAGCAGCATCAACAGACACAACGCGCATCGCCACACCGCGGCGAACGGGCGATTCGTGACAAACGACGATGTGACACAAAAGTGGATCATGGCAAGCCCGCCCGGGTGACATCGGCGGAGAACTGAATCTGGCGAAAGCCGGCCCAGCGGCAGGCATCGTACAGGTCGATGCCGTGGCCCAATGGGGCGTCGCCGTCGATATCGAGAATGATTCGCAAGCTGGCATCCAGTTCGGCCAAGGCCGACAGCGTGGTCTGCAATTCTTGGTATTCCTGAATCACCCGCCCGGCGAGTCGCCACTCGGGCCGGAACCCCTGCCACTTGAGCACGATCACGACCGGCTCGTCGGGGTCGAGTTCTTCAAACTCCAGGGCCGCTTCGACGTTGCCCGGCAGGTTGATGGGCGTGGGCAGCCACTCGCGGGGGCGAATGAAGGTCATCGTCAGAATAAAAAAGATCAGCAGCAAGAACACCACGTCGATCATCCCCGTGAGGTTGAGCGACAAGGCATCGCTGGCTCGTTCGTTCTCTTCGGGAACCCGCATCGCGTGGTCCTGCTGCTGGTTGACGCTTGATGAATGGTTGTGGGTGTCTTGCGGAACGCGGCTGGCTGGATCCGCGTTGTTGTCCGCGCACCAGACAAGGCCGTTTGACGATGTTATCTCTCGCGGCGGATCACGGCAAAACTCACCCGCCACAGGCCGGCCTGGGCACATTGCACCAGCACCGGCTCGACCCGGCGATACGGCACATCGCGACTGGCCCAGATGCGCACCTCTAAATCGCGGCGGCTGGTCCGTTGCTCGGCGGCCAGACGGCGTTGCAACTCGTCGCCGGAGGTGGGCTGCCCGGCTAGCAGGATCTCGCCGTCTTCGCCGATGGTCACATCAATCGTGTCGCGTCGGGTGTCTTCATCCAGCCGGCCGGTCAGGGCCTCGGGCAGGGGCAAATCGTCGTGAACCGTGGGTTGACTTAAATAGCTGGTCAGCACGAAAAAAATGAGCAGCAAGAACACCACGTCGATCATCGCCGTGAGGTTCACGCCCCGAGGCGGTCGGGTGTGGGCGGCCGGATTTCGCATCACGCGCCTCCCGGTGGCTTGGGAGGAGCCGCCGCCGAGGCCGCTCGGCCTGAGCGCTGCCTGCGCAACGGAGCGAACACGCCCTCGGCCGTGGTGGCCACCGTGCCTAGCAAATCGGCCGCTCGATTGCGAAACACCAGGTAAGCCACCAGCGCGGGAACCGCCACGATCAGCCCTTCCACGGTGGTGACCAAAGCCAGATAAATGCCGTCGGCCAAGGCCGCCGCTCGGGCCACGCCTTCGGTTTCGGCAAACGCCCGAAAGCCCAGCATGATGCCGACCACGGTTCCCAGCAGTCCCAGCATGGGGGCAATGTTGCCAATGGCGGCAAAATAGTCGATCCGTCGCATGATCCGACCCGAGGTCTCGCCCAGGCGGTCCTGCATGGCCTTCTCGGCCGCGGGCCAGCCCAGGTCGATATCGGCCAGCCCGGCTTCAAGCACCTCGGCCAGCGGACTGGGTTGCAGCTTGCACAGTTGCAAGGCCTGCCCAAGCTGACCCTGCCGCAACAGCTCTTGAATCCGCGGGGCCAGGTCCGGGGGATGTAGCACATCGCGACGCAGCAACAGTCCCTGTTCAATGGCCAGGGCGACCACGGCCACGCTCAATCCAAGAATGATGAACCCAATCCAACCGCCCGCCAACAGCAGCTCGAAAAAACCGCGGTCGCCCACGCCGGTTTCGGCTTCGGATGCGGCCGGGGCTTCGACAACCGTTTCGGGTTG